>NZ_JAIVFR010000666.1 GCF_020829685.1 Nostoc sp. CHAB 5715
CTGGGCCATTGACCACAGTAGCAGTGGCTTTGGACAAAGCACCAGACATTGAAGCCAAGATTCACAAAATTGTTTGGATGGGGGGTGCATTAAATGTCGGTGGCAATGTAGAAAAAAGTTTGGAAGCCTGACATAAAGGAACTGTACCCTGTGCTGCAAGAAATTACTGCTGTAATTGCAAACGTGGGTATATTTAATTACTTATTATCAGATGGAGTAAACTTTTTTGCTTATTGTTCAACCAACCTCAGCTACATTGTGCGCCAAGCGCCCTTTGCAGCTGCCCATTTAATTGACCAAGACATGACCGTAGATTTTCGAGAGGTGACTACTGAACGCGATCGTGTCGCTGTCATTGCTACCACACCCCTAACTGACAACGAAGTTTGGACACAAATCCAACCGGGAGAATTACTAGTTTTTCAGGATGGATTACCTCTGAAAAATGCGTTCAGTTAAGAATAGACTTCTTGCATAAATTAAACAATTTGAACCCTACCCCCAACCCCTACCCTGACTAAGGAGAGGGGCGGTTTTAGCTTTAGACAAAACCGGGGTGGGGTGATGCGGTGAGTAATGGTAAGTGAATGCAATACGGTTCGGTTAAGGCTAAAACTTTTTGGCAAAGTCAAGTTTTTTAACGTAGACGCTTCTTCGGCTTGCCGCAGGCTACCACAGAGGCGCAGAGGGCACTGAGAGAAGAAATAAATGTTTAACTGAACTCTATTGGGGCAAGAGCTACGTGACCACCGCAAGCAACGTATATTTAACTGAAATTCATATTTAATCAGCAAAAAGGCATATTACTTTCTCAAAACTTCATATTTAATAAGTAAAATGCCATTTGACTTACTCAAAAGCAGCTTTGACTTACTCATTTTAGTGTTTTCCGCAAGTCAAATGAACTTTTACTTACTCAAAAGCAGCTTTGACTTACTCATTTTAGTGTTTTCCGCAAGTCAAATGAACTTTTACTTACTCAAAAGCAGCTTTGACTTACTCATTTTGGTGTTTTCCGCAAGTCAAATGAACTTTTACTTTCTCAAACCGCAGTTTGCTTTCTCATTTTGGTGTTTTCTGCAAGTCAAATGACATTTGACTTACTAAATTGGCTTGTTTATATATGTGTGATTTTTAATTGCCAGGTATATTTGCTGATTACTTTATCAAAATGCCTGTTTGCTTTATCAAAATGCCTGTTTACTTTCTCAAAATACTGAAATGCTTTATCAAAAGAAGCTTTTGCTTTCTCAAACCCCAGTTTACTTATTCATTTTGGTGTTTTCCGCAAGCAAAAGAAGCTTTTGCTTTCTCAAACCCCAGTTTACTTATTCATTTTGGTGTTTTCCGCAAGCAAAAGAAGCTCTTGCTTTCTCAAACCCCAGTTTACTTATTCATTTTGGTGTTTTCCGCAAGCAAAAGAAGCTTTTACTTTCTCAAACCCCAGTTTACTTATTCATTTTGGTGTTTTCCGCAAGCAAAATGCTATCTGACTTTCTCAAAATGCTTGAATACTTTCTAATTTTCAGTAAAACAAACCACACGGTAAGGGCATGGCAATGCCCATAGGTGTCAACTTAACGTGAAACCCTTGTCAAGACATGATATTGAGTTCATTCACTTACCATTACTCACCGCATTACCCCACCCCGGTTTTGTCTACAGCCAAAACCGCCCCTCCCCAAAGCATCGGAGAGGCAGGGCTATTTCGTTCTAGACATAAACCGCCCAGAACTGAAGTTCACAGGCTTTTAGTCCAAGTCCACTAAAGTGGACTAAAAGCCTTTCTTAGTCGTCTTTAGACGACTTTTGCTATTAGCCTCAGAATGAATTCTGAGGCGGGCTAGATGAGAATGAAATAGCCCTATCGGGGAGGGAACTGGATTTTCTTGTTTCCCCCCAATATATCGGGGGATTAAGGGGGGTAATAAACTTTATCAATGCGGGAATCGCTATATTATTTATATTGTTAATTTTTGAAGTTTCACCCTAGAAATGTTCTATCTCTAGGACTAAAGATTTGCTAATACAAAGGGATAAAATCATAGAAACCTGGAGAAAACTATGTCATTAGAAACAGAGACATTACAGGCGACACCACCAACTTCTACCTTTGAGACGCTTGAGGAGAAGCAAGAATTTAACTGGAGGCAATGCTGGTATCCCGTCACCTTTGTGCAAGACTTGCCTGCCAACTGTCCTTATAGCTTTTCTTTGTACGATGAACCCTTCGTTTTGTTCAAAGACCAAAATGAACAACTTATCTGTTTAACAGATCGTTGTTCCCACCGTGCAGCTAGACTTTCTGATGGACAAATTATTGACGGCAAAATAGAGTGCTCATACCACGGTTGGCAGTTTGGCAATAATGGTCAATGTTTGCACATTCCTCAGTTACCAACCGATGCCAAAATTCCGGTAAATGCTTGCGTGTCATCTTTTAAAGTCTTAGAACGTAAAGGTATCATTTGGATGTGGGCAGGGGAAGCCGAAACGGCTATTGATGAGCAAATTCCATCTCTACCAGATTGGGACAAGCCGGAATGCTTCAACTTAGACTATATACGTGACCTACCTTACGATCAAAGCTATTTTATTGAAAACATTATTGACCCGGCTCATGTTCCAATCAGCCATGATGGCATCATGGGAAGTCGAAAAGATGCCCAAGCGTTGGAAATAGAAGTCATTGACAGCAATATTCAGGGAATTAAGGGAAGGTGGCGGCGAACACGCACACCCAATGCGCCTTGGATTTCATTAGATTTCATTGCTCCTAATTTGATTCTCTACAAATTTGGTAATGAACAGCAAGGTAAGTTTGGAGGCACAGCCTTATATTCAATTCCGCTAGGTAAGAATAGATGTCGGATTCTCATCAGAAATTATAGTAACTCGTTTCCCAAAAAAATCAAGCTGATGCCTCCCTGGTTAGATCACATCTTGATCCGAAACAAAATCTTAGAAGGTGATTTGCAATTAGTCGTTGAACAAAAGGCACAAATTGAGCGTTTGGGACAAAATCTCAAAGAAGTCTATTTACCGCTCAAAACATCTGATACTTTAGTGGTTGAGTATCGCAAGTGGCTAGATAAATTTGGGTCATCGTTGCCGTTTTATCAAGGTTATTCCACCTCAAAAAATGTCGGTAGTAGCGAGTCTGATCAAAAGTTGATCACGTTAGACCGGTTCTCGCAACATACACTTATTTGTAGTTCCTGCAATCGAGCTTATCAAGTTACAAATAGGGTTAAGCAAAGTTGTATCGGGGTAGCGATCGCTCTAGCTGCTGTAGCAATACTTGCAGATGATTCTAGAATTAGAATTGCAGCAATATCGCTTTCTATCGCAGCAGTTGTCATGTCCGCTATGGCTCAAACACTCAAAACTCACTTTGAGCGTTCCTACACTCGTCACTAAAATCGGGAATAGGGAATAGGGGATATTCTTCTTTCCTAATCCCTAATCCATAATCTTAGTCATGCTCAAGTTAGTGGCTCTGCGCTAAAGTAAAAATATTGGGATAAAAATCTTTGGCAGTAAGTTCAATCCACCCCTAATCTTTACCACTGCGGCAATAATGTCTCAAGAGTATAACGAATCACTCCAAATTCAGGAGATCACTAAACTAAAACCAAAACACTTTGCTGATTTAGTCAGATCAGCACAATTGATTTTCGACCCCACAGCCGGAGTTTCGGGAAAAAATATCACAGTTGACTGGGAACAATTTGGAATTCCTCATGATGTGGCGGACAATCTCAAATCACTTGGTCAGCAGTACCAATATGCATCTCCTCACATCCCTGTTGAAGTCATTTGGAGTAAATTAACTCCAGAAACTCGTATTTGGTTCGTTGAAAACAAAGATAGGTTGTGGCAGCTTGAAGAAGCTTTCCCAGCCCTTGACGAAGATTAAACCAATTCGCAATTCGCTTTTTCGCCCATTCGCAATTACGTTTTGTGACGGGGATTTAGACCCCCAACACTTTCAGGCGCTGCCGTCATTAGGCAGGGGACTTAAACCCCCAAAGTTTGTTAAACGGCTGAACCATTGAAAGGAATATAAATTAGGGAGCATCCCACTTTTTTACATGTCATTGCGTTCGCGTAGCGTCTCGAAGAGAGGAACGAAGCAATCGCAAAATTCTTCAGGTCAAAACGAGTCCATGAGATTGCTTCGTCGTTCCTCCTCTCTACGAGACGCTGCGCGAACGCAATGACAGTTATTCTCTCATTCCACTTTTTTACATGTCATTGCGAGGAACGAAGCAATCGCAAAATTCTTCAGGTCAAAACGAGTCCATGAGATTGCTTCGTCGTTCCTCCTCTCTACGAGACGCTGCGCGAACGCAATGACAGTTAT
>NZ_JAIVFR010000667.1 GCF_020829685.1 Nostoc sp. CHAB 5715
CAACTTAACGTAAAAACCATGTCCCGCAAGGAACTGAAGTTCCTTGCTAATAGCGAAAGTCATCTAAAGATGACTAAATAATCCGAAAAATCTTTAGTCTACTTTAGTAGACTTTAGCTATTAGCCTTGAACTTTAGTTCGAGGCGGGTAAGGAAGCTAACAGTTAAGCTACTTTTAGCTTAAGTTGACACGTATGCTCAGACCCATGTTCCCCCCTTCATTCCACCGCAGGAGTCAGGGGTCATTTCCCCCTGCTCCCTGCCTCTTCGTTGAACTCAAGCTTTAGCCAACAAACGCGCAAATGTTGGGTTTTGTTCTTCAACACACTAAAATCGAATCTCACTTTACCACAATAACGCCCAGTCTATTGACAATTTTAGATATTCATCAGAATATTTAGGTAGTTTAACGGTTATCAAAGTAATTTTTGTTTACAAAGTCAAATCAGTTGACTAGGTGACACCAAAAGACCGCTATCAATACAATTCGTAATTTTAAGCTTTGTAACTCGTGATTAAATTTCCTAATTACGAATTACGAGTGCTCTAAATGGACGGTTAGAAACCATATCTGCACAAACAAAACCTGCGTTTCCTTGCCTATGGAACGCAGGTTTCAAAACTTTAATTTGTTAGTCCGCGCAAGCCCAAAGAGTTTGTGCAGTCGTCAATTCCATTTACCAAGGCTGTGGACTGACTCAATAGTACAGAGGCGATTAATCGCGTCTCTATAAACATAGGAGAAAATCATGGTTATTTCATCATTTAATCTCTCTAACCTCGACGGCACTAACGGCTTCACCATCAACGGCATCGCAGCGGGTGACGGTTCAGGCTATTCTGTCAGCAGTGCCGGAGATGTCAACAATGACGGCTTCGACGACTTGATTATCGGGGCAAGACTTGCCGACCCCAACGGCACAGATTCTGGGCAGAGCTACGTGGTGTTTGGCAGCAGCAACGGCTTTAGCTCCACTCTCAACCTCTCTAACCTCAACGGCACTAACGGCTTCACCATCAACGGCATCGCAGCGGTTGACTACTCAGGCTGGTCTCTTGGTAGTGCCGGAGATGTCAACAATGACGGCATCGCTGACGTGATTATCGGGGCACCCTTAGCCTCCCCCAACGGCTTATATTCAGGGCAGAGCTACGTGGTGTTTGGCAAGAGCACAGGCTTTGACGCCACTCTCAACCTCTATAACCTCGATGGCACTAACGGCTTCACCATCAACGGCATCGCAGCGGTTGACTACTCAGGCTGGTCTCTTGGTAGTGCCGGAGATGTCAACAATGACGGCATCGCTGACCTGATTATCGGGGCACCCTATGCCTCCCCCAACGGCTTATATTCTGGGCAGAGCTACGTGGTGTTTGGCAAGAGCACAGGCTTTGACGCCACTCTCAACCTCTATAACCTCGATGGCACTAACGGCTTCACCATCAACGGCATCGCAGCGGGTGACGGTTCAGGCATTTCTGTCAGCAGTGCGGGAGATGTCAACGACGACGGCATCGCTGACCTGATTATCGGGGCATCCGGTGTCGACCCCAACGGCTCCGCTTCTGGGCAGAGCTACGTGGTATTTGGCAAAAGCACAGGCTTTGATGCCACTCTCAACCTCTCAGACCTCAACGGCGCTAACGGCTTTACCATCAACGGCATCGCAGCGAGTGACTACTCAGGCTATTCTGTCAGCAGTGCCGGAGATGTCAACAATGACGGCATCGCTGACCTGATTATCGGGGCACGCTATGCCGACTTCAACGGGTACTCTTCTTCTGGGCAGAGCTACGTGGTGTTTGGCAAGAACACAGGCTTTAGCGCCACTCTCAACCTCTCTAGCCTCAACGGCTATAACGGCTTCACCATCAACGGCATCGCAGCGTATGACGAATCAGGCGTGTCTGTCAGCAGTGCCGGAGATGTCAACAGTGATGGCTTCGACGACCTGATTATCGGGGCATATATAGCCGACCCCAACGGCTCAGGTTCTGGGCAAAGCTACGTGGTGTTTGGCAACACAGGCTTTAGCTCTACTCTCAACCTCTCCACCCTCAACGGCGCTAACGGCTTCACCATCAACGGCATCGCAGGGAATGACTTATCAGGCTATTCTGTCAGCAGTGCCGGAGATATCAACAGCGATGGCTTCGACGACCTGATTATTGGGGCACCCGGTGCCGACCCCAACGGCTCAGAATCTGGGCAAAGCTATGTGTTATTTGGCGGGACGAATATCGGCGGCACTCCTGAATTGACAGGAACTCCCCGTGCAGACACTCTTATCGGCACAATTAACAAGGATATCATCGACGGCAAAGCTGGTAACGACACCATCGACGGCAAAGCTGGCAACGACCTGCTGCAAGGGGGTGCTGGCAATGATATTCTCATCGGCGGTGCTGGCAATGATACTCTTGTCGGTGGCATCGGTGCTGACAAATTCCTTTACGATACCAATGCTCGTTTTGACATTTATGCTATTGGTTTAGATACCATCTCTGATTTCAAACAGTCCCAAGGTGACAAGATTGTACTGGATAAGACTACCTTTAGTGCAATTACTTCTGCTGTGGGAACCGGTTTTAGTAATGCTAGTAATTTTGAAGTCACTACTAATGGGGCAGCCAGCACTGCTGTGATTGTCTACAACCCTGTAACTGGGCAGTTGTTCTACAACACTAATGGTAGCGTGGCTGGTTTTGGCATCGGTGGTCCCTTTGCGGTTCTAACTGGTGCGCCAACTCTGGCGGCATCAGATTTTGTGTTGCAAGCGTAGTTCGCCTAAATAGTACAGACACGATTAATCGCGTTTCTATAAACATAGGAGAAAATCATGGTTATTTCATCATTTAATCTCTCTAACCTCGACGGCGCTAACGGCTTCACCATCAACGGCATCGCAGCGTTTGACTACTCAGGCATTTCTGTCAGCAGTGCCGGAGATGTCAACAATGACGGCTTCGACGCCGCTCAGTACAAGTCGGCTACGCGGTAATCGAGCGAAGTCGAGATTCAGGACAAGCGAGCGTACAAGTCGGCTACGCGGTAATCGAGCGAAGTCGAGATTCAGGACAAGCGAGCGTACAAGTTCGCAATTAAAAACTTAGATGCAGCAAAGCTTTCAGGGGTTACATCTGTATCAGATTTTTTGTGAAATGGTAAGCTGTTCCACAAATAACCTTGCATATATTGGGCAGGGCTATTTCGTTCTAAACATAAACCGCCCAGAACTAAAGTTCCGGGCTAATAGTTTAAGTCCACTAAAGTGGACTAAAAGCCTTTCTTATACCATTTCACTTTAATAATGATACAAATACGCTGGTAAGGGCATGGCAATGCCATGCCCCTATAAGAAATCTATATGTATCAGGATTTTCGTGAATTGGTATTAGTCGTCTTTAGACGACTTTTGCTATTAGCCTCAGAATTTATTCTGAGGCGGGCTAGATGAGAATGAAATAGCCCTAATATATTGGGCGGGCGAGACGCCCACCCCACAAGAAATGTACAATTTTAGATTATGCAAACTAGATGTGGTTTAGCTTATAACGTCGAGCCGGGAGCCACTAACGTTAAGCCGGGAGCCACTAACGTTAAGCCGGGAGCCACTAACGTTAAACCGGGAGCCACTAACGTTAAACCGGGAGCCACTAACGTTAAACCGGGAGCCACTAACGTTAAACCGGGAGCCACTAACGTTAAGCCCGGAACCACTAACGTTAAACCGGGAGCCACTAACGTTAAACCGGAACCACTAACGTTAAACCGGGAGCCACTAACGTTAAACCGGGAGCGGATAACGTCAAGCCGGGAGCAATGCGTGTTAACTTACAGCTATTTTCAGGTAAATAGACCACGCGGTAGGGGCACAGCATTGCTCATTGGTGTCAACTTAAGCTAAAAATCGCTTATCTGTTGGCTTCCACGCCCGCCCAGAAATGAATTTCAGCGGCTCATAACTAAAGTCTACTGAAGTAGACTAAAGATTTTTCGGATTATTTAGTCATCTTTAGATGACTTTCGCTATTAGCAAGGAACTGAAGTTCCTTGCGGGACATGGCTTTTACGTTAAGTTGTCAGTAGCAAAACAACTGACCACTGAAAACTAACAATCCACACAATAACTATTGCCAAAAATCAGTGACATCATATCCCAATTCCCCTAGCATCTGCCGCAGCAGGGGTAAACTGAGTCCAATTACATTGCTGTGACAGCCTTCAATTTTTTCGACAAAGAAACTACCAAAACCTTCAATTGCAAAGGCTCCAGCACACTTCAGGGGTTCACCTGTGGCAACGTATGCTTCAATGGCCTTGTCGCTCATTTGAGCAAAGTAAACTCTTGT
>NZ_JAIVFR010000668.1 GCF_020829685.1 Nostoc sp. CHAB 5715
ATGTCACCGCAGGCATAAGCATCAACAACTTTCTGACGCAAGTCGAGAGAGTAGGCTTTCATAGCGACCAGTTATCAGTAGAATTGTTCTCTCCTAAGTGTACTGAACTGGACTGATAACCGCTATACTTAGCTTGAACGGTGTGTCACAAGAATTCGTAATTGCTAATGGGCTACGAAGACAGTAACTCGTAGTTACAATCAGTGGGAGTTTGAACTCTCTACTGTCTTGTTGACCACTAAATCTGCATATTGAGTGCTTGCTCTATACCATTTAATTACGAATTACTGTCTTCTCTACGAGAGGCTTTGCGAACGTAGCAGGGCTAGCCTATTACGAATTATTTCAACCTTTCTCCATGTGCATAGATAAAATAGTTATCTGTCAGGTTCACATTAGCATGAAAACCTACTTGCTTTAGCTTATCTTGAAGTTCATCAGGCTGATAAAAAATTTTGACAATCTGAAATTCTTAGATTTGACGTTGCTATGACTTTTAGGGAAAATTTCTTATTCAGCGAATAAACTTGCATTTCAGCTTTAATTATGTGATATTTTTATCATTCTACAGTAATACGGTAAATCAGTAAACTTGCCGGAGTTACGCCGGAGTTTTGCTGTAGTCTGATATTAATTTACCCTTAAAAGCAGAGTGATGATGTTGACTAAGTTCTTTCCAACCCGACTGTTGGGTATGGCTTTTGCCTTCCTTGAAAGGTTCCAACAACGAAGAATCCGCACTTTTTCCCTACTGTTTGGAGTGGGACTTAGCTTAACTCTGGCTGTCTCTGCTTGTTCTCCAAGCGCAAGCAACAACTCTGGCACACCGCAGGCAACCCAAGCCCCCAGTCCAGCAGCTAGCAGTATCACAGTTCGCATAGGCTACCAGAAAGCGTCAACTGTTCTCTATGCGCTGAAGGCGAGAGGAGAATTAGAAAAAGCTTTCGCAGCTTCAGGAACTTCCGTAACTTGGTCGGAATTTCCCGCTGGCCCCCCAATGCTTGAGGCATTGAATGCAGGCAGCATTGATTTTGGTTATACCGGAGAATCACCACCGATATTTGCTCAAGCTGGGGGTATTCCTTTGGTTTATGTTGCCTACGATCCTTGGAGTCCCAAGGCTGAAGCTATTCTGGTGCCCAAGGATTCACCTATTAAAAGTGTGGCTGAACTCAAGGGTAAAAAAGTGGCTTTTGCCAAAGGTTCTAATGCTAACTACCTATTAGTGAAAGCGCTGGAAAAAGCAGGGGTACAGTACAGTGACATTCAACAAGTAACTCTCACTCCCGCCGATGCTCGTGCTGCATTTGAGCAAAAAAACGTTGATGCCTGGGCAATTTGGGACCCGTACTTAGCCGCAGCAGAAGCAGCAACAGGCGCACGTACCTTAGTAGACGCGACGGGATTAGCTCCCAATCGTGGTTATTATCTGGCTGCAAAATCTTTTGTTGATGCCAAGCCAGATTCTTTGAAAATAGTTCTCGATCAGGTGAAGAAAGTTAGTGACTGGGCAAAGAATAATCCTAGTGAAGTTGCTAAATTTCTTTCCCCTGCTTTGGGTATAGATGTTCCTGTGTTGGAAATAGCAGAAAAGCGGCGTGAGCATGATGTACTTTCGCTCACAGATGAAGTAATTAATAAACAACAAGAGGTTGCAGATAGCTTCTACAAAATTAAATTGATTCCGAAAGAAATCAAAGTTAAGGAAATTGTTTGGCAAGGCAAAGTGAATAATTCGTAATTCGTAATTTTTGAATTACGGATTAGCCCATTTATTATTTGTCAGTGACACAGTTTTTGGTGGACAGGTAATATGACCAATCTCAGCGTTAACCTTAACAAAGTCGCTTTACTCAGGAATGCTCGAAATTTTGGTAAACCGAGTGTGGTAGAAATCCCTTGACAGTTGTAAAAGAACTTGACGTGCTTCTGAATGATTGCCGTCTCGCAGTGAATACAACTATACCAATTTTCCGGTGATGAAATATTGCAAAGATTTAATGAAGTAGTAGATAATATCATTAACCAAGTCAAGGCTACATCGAATGATTGGGTATGGAGCTATCATAAATCCCCTGATGATTTGCGGCACAATCGAGTCAAAGTTATTCAAGAATTTCTGTCTGATTATGAAACTGGCAAAAAGAGCAACAGGTACGCAGTTGGAGAATTGCCAAAATTAGCTTATGATCATCAACAATTTGATATAGCTCTTTGTTCGCATTTATTGTTTTTATATTCAGATCACCTAGATTACGATTTTCACCTAAACTCAGTAGGTGAGATGCTGCGTATTGCTAAAGAAATCCGAATATTTCCCCTGATAACTTTAATGTGGAAACATTCACAACATTTAGATGAAATAGTTCAATATTACACTTCAAAGGGTTACAAAATAGATATTGAAAAGGTTGAATATGAACTACAGCCTGGTGGAAATAAAATGTTGAAGATAACCAGAGATGTTATCTAATTCGTATTCATAGAAAATTGGTATAACCATTACGGTGGAATCTCATAACCATCCGGTGTATAGGATTGTTAGACAGATTATTCAGCAAACATTTCAGCCAAGGTATCTAAAACTGCTTTTTGTTCATCAGAGTCAATCTGACCTAGCTTTTTGACTAATCGAGTTTTGTCAACTTTACAAATTTGATCTAGAACAATTTGCCCTTCCTTGCTTTGAAACTGACAAGCAACACGAGTCGGATAAGATTGTCCTTTAGTTGTCATCGGAGCAACAATAACCGTGGCAATATATTTATTCATCTCATCTGGTGAAATTATTACACAGGGTCTTGTCTTCTGAATCTCACTGCCAATCGTTGGGTCGAGGTTAACCAAAAACACATCAAATCGATTGACTACCACTCCCACTCTAGATGCTCCCACTCTGTAGTTACGGCATCATCGAGCAGTGCATCGTCGTGTTGCTTCGCCATTGTTGCAAATGCTTCATTCCACCCCTTACGCGATTGAGAGGCTGCACGGACAATTAAGTGACAATCTTGAACTTCAATTTCCACCTCTTCACCAATACCACTTTGTTCCAGCAGAAGTTTAGGAATGCGGATACCTTGAGAATTCCCAATTTTAACAATACGGGTTCTAATTGCTGTCCCCATGAGGATACTTATGTTGATTGTAATTACATTGTGATTACTAATCAGGATTTTGTCAAGAAGCACTCAATTTTTCAATAATTTTTAATGCGATCGCTCTAGCGCTGGAAATGAGCTTGACGGCTTACGCAGCACCATGCTGTTAAACGGCACTAGCATCTATGGCTTTGGTCTGGATTGTACAATTCTCTTATTAACATTAATAATTTTGGCCATCATTGGTGGAAAACTTTATCCACGGGTGGCCATGTAACTAGGAGAACAACAAGCCCATGACCTTGGATAAACCTAATCAAGGTGTAACTTCCGAAGAATGTGCCGCTAGAGTAATGGAAACAGTTCCATTAGTGATGCGGTTTATCCGAGCGGATATGCGTGCCCATAGTGCCGCTTTTTTATCTATACCTCAGTTGCGATCGCTAGCATTTATCAACCGTAATCCTGGTGCTTCATTATCTGATCTGGCAGACCATTTAGGTGTCACCTCTGCCACGGCATCAGCAACCATAGAACGCTTAGTACAACGCGACTTTGTAAAACGCTGCGCTCATCCTCAAGAGCGGCGGCGGGTGCTGCTCAATTTAACTGAAGATGGAAAACATCATCTCAAGCAATCCCAAGATCAAACTCGCGCTCATATTACCGATCTGCTGAAAGGTCTTACAGAAGACCAAATTTTCAATATTGAAGAAGGCTTAACTCTACTAAAAAATGTCTTCGAGAAAATAGAACTTAAAGCCCCATAACTTTGAGGTTGCACAACACGATCCCTTTGCAGCCTTTAAGTTTCGAGACTATCGGCTATTTAGCATTGGACGGCTAGTGCTGTTCGTGGGGTGGCAAATGCAAACTGTTACAATTGGCTGGGAACTCTATGAGCGGACGAACTGGGCGATCGCTTTAGATGGTGTAGCAATACTACGTAGGTTTTGGCTAAAAAATAAAAATGTGTAGGTTGGGGCAGCCCTGCGCCCTTGCGGTTTCCCGACTTGTTCGCGCAGCGTCTCCCCTTGGGAGAAGCAAGTGGCGTTTGAGGAACGTAGACCCGAAGGGGCTTCCCGCAGGGTAACCCAACATTTTGAGGGGTTTGTTGGGTAATATCATGTCCGCCAAATTACCCATAATAAAAGAACCCCACCCCCAACCCCTCCCCGCAGGCGGGGAGGGGAGACAAAGCACAGCTTTGGCGGGGTGGGGTTCTTCGGGTTTAATAAGCAATCAAGC
>NZ_JAIVFR010000669.1 GCF_020829685.1 Nostoc sp. CHAB 5715
GTGATGTAGTAGGTCAATCTCAAACTGGAACAGGCAAAACGGCAGCATTTTCACTGCCAATTTTAGAGCGGCTGGATGTTAATCAAAAAGCCGTGCAAGCGATAGTTTTAACACCAACTCGTGAATTAGCGATGCAAGTTCACGATGCGATCGGGCAATTTATTGGCAATGAAGGATTGCGGGTGTTAGCAATCTATGGTGGTCAATCAATTGACCGCCAAATGTTACAACTCAAACGTGGCGTTCACATGGTTGTCGGCACTCCAGGACGGGTGATCGATTTGCTCGATCGCGGCTGTTTAAAACTGGATCAAGTGAAGTGGTTTGTGTTGGATGAAGCTGATGAAATGTTGAGCATGGGCTTTATCGACGATGTGATAAAAATCCTCTCTCAAGCGCCTGTAGAACGCCAAACAGCTTTATTCTCGGCAACAATGCCACCATCAATTCGGATGTTGGTGAACAAGTTTTTGCGATCGCCTGCAACTGTCACTGTTGAACAGCCAAAAGCTGCTCCTAATAAGATTAATCAAGTAGCTTACTTGATCCCCCGCCACTGGACAAAAGCCAAAGCTTTACAACCAATTCTGGAAATGGAAGATCCAGAAACAGCTTTAATCTTTGTTCGCACCAGACGCACAGCCGCAGAACTCACCAGTCAGTTACAATCTGCTGGTCACAGTGTCGATGAATACCACGGCGACTTATCGCAACAAGCGCGGGAACGGTTATTAAGCCGATTCCGTAACCGTCAAGTGCGCTGGGTGGTAGCAACTGATATTGCAGCACGAGGCTTAGATGTCGATCAACTCTCCCATGTGATCAACTACGACTTACCCGATAGCGTAGAAACCTACGTCCATCGCATTGGCCGTACTGGTCGTGCTGGTAAAGAAGGAACAGCAATTTCTCTAGTTCAGCCATTTGAGCGCCGCAAGCAGCAGACATTTGAACGTCATAACCGCCAAAGTTGGCAATTGCTGTCAATTCCCACACGCGCCCAGATTGAAGCACGACACATTCTGAAATTGCAAGAACAGGTGCGAGAAGCTTTGACAGGTGAGCGTTTGGCTTCATTCTTGCCAATTGTCAGCGAACTGATTGAAGAATACGATGCTCAAGCGATCGCCGCAGCTGCACTGCAAATCGCTTACGATCAAACTCGTCCCGCTTGGTTGAGTTCAGACGTGGAAATTCCCCAAGAGGAATCCTCCGCTCCCAAACCCAGACTCGGTAAGCGTCGTGAATCTTCGAGCGATCGCCCCCGTTCTGCGTGGAAATCAGATAGCAGCAATGGTGAAGAAGAAAGACATTCTTCTCCCAAGCCCAAACTGCGGACAAGCCGTGAGTCTTCTGCATCTCCTAGTAAAAAGTTAGGTTCACCTACAGCGAGAGAATCAGCTTCTTAGTCAAGAGTTAATTAATTTTGGATTTTTTCTTCAATTCAAAATTCAAGTTGCGCTGGAAGCGCAACTTTGGTGCGACCCAAAATCTAAAATTGGCAGAGTTGAGAGTTAAAAGTCAAGAGTTAATATCTTGACTTTAGACTCTTGACTTTTTCGCTTTTTTAGACGGTTTAAAAATACTACAGCCAAGGACGACTAACTTGTTCTAACTCTCCAATTTCATCGTCGTTCAATCTCCAGCCCAAAGCACCAGCATTCTGCCGTACCTGTTCGGCTGTCTTCACCCCAGCAATAGGAATAACGTTCCCTTGAGCAATTAACCAGTTGAGAGCAACTTGGGCAGGAGTGCGATCGTATTTTTCTCCGAACTTGCGTAGTAAAGATATAACTGGGACAATTTTTTGCAGACCTTCTTTCTTAAATCGCGGGTCTATTTTCCTCCCACCAGTGGGGGTTTCAGCATTATCAATACTGTACTTGCCAGTGAGTAATCCTTGTGCTAAAGGACTATAAGCCAAGATAGTTACACCCAACTCACGGGCAGTTTTGATAATACCTTGGCTTTCAACTTGGCGACTGAGTAAAGAATAGCGTACTTGGTTCACAGCCAAAGGCACTCCCCGGGCTGCCAATATTTGATGCGCGTCTCGCATTTTCTCTGCTGAGTAATTACTTACACCGACTGCGGCAATTCTACCCCGTTTCACTTCATCCGCTAGGGCATTCATCAAAGTTTTTTGACTTAAAAAGAAGGCAAAAGGCCAATGCACTTGATACAGGGCAATTCGTTCTAATTGCAAGCGTTTGAGGCTATCTGTTAAAGCATCAGAGACGGATTGGGCTGTAAATCGCCAGGGTAGGGGGCCAAATTTTGTGGCGATTTGTACAGATTGTTGTGTCTGTTGCAGAAATTGTCCTAAAAATTTCTCGCTCTTTCCCATTCCGTAGACTTCGGCAGTATCAAAGAAGGTAACACCAGCTTCTAAGGCTGCGGTAAAGGCTTCTTGTAACTGTTCTGGGCCATAGCCGTTGCCATAATTCCAAAATAGTTGATCACCCCAAGCCCAAGTGCCTATGCACAAGGGTGTAACAACTGGGCCATTTTGCCCCAATGTGATGTTTTCCACGGTTGCAAAATTTAATTTCTTTACATTTCTTGACTTTTATAGTGTATCGTTACAGCGCGATCGCCACCATTTTGCCGCAACTCTTATTGTGCGACGCCGAATAGCCCGCACTTCTCTACGAGACGCTGCGCGTAGCTTGCTTCCACGAAGTGGTACGACAAAGCTCAGTGACCATCGTAGATATCGGGGTTTGCATAAAGATTTACAAATTACACCTGAGAATCTATAGGACTAATATTTGATTTCTGAAAAAGCTCGTACAACTCGAAAAGCCTAATTCCTTATTCCCTACTCCCTACTCCCCACTCCCCGCCTACGTAAATAATTTCAAAAATCAAATACGATTCCTATATCTATTCTCAAAATTAAGGGAGGCTAATAACCTCCCTTTTATAATAGTTGAGTGTATTTACTTGTATTTAAGAATTAGATGATTTATCCTGCTTGGCTTTTTTGATTAATTCCATGTAGACATTAATCTCACTAATTTCTACGTCATGCTCAACTCTGGTTACTTTCCATTTCTCCTTTTTTAGGTAAACTTCCTCTCCTACTCTGGGAATAAATTGGAGATCATAGAACTTTTTGAGAAAATCTTTTTGGTTTTCTTCCCATAATATTACTTTGGCTGATTCTTTACTCATTGCTTATGCCTTTTTAGTTACTAGATGAAGGTAAGTAGTTTGATGACATATATACGGCAAGCTTATCTCACTAATTCAATGGAATAGCGTAGTTAAAACCACATTTTCACAATGTTTCGACTGACCTGTGTAATGATCACGGAGACCACAATTCCAGACTCTTAAACCAACTCAAATCTCTGTAATCCAATGTCCAAACACTAGCATCATAAAGTTGAGCTACCGCTACAACAGAGGCATCCTCTAAACTTCCTTGCCAGTCTGGTATCTGGCGAACCATGCTGTAAATCTCCTGAAACATTTCCATGCTCACTGGTACAATAACTGTGTTCTCACTAATGACGCTTAGTGCAGTCATTGCAGCACGGCTCGATTGTTCTCGTAGCACAAACTTGTAAACTTCAAACAGCACTGGTAGAGGGGTTAGAACCTCACCAAACAATGCTGGTAACTTACTAAAACCCGCTTTGCATTCCTGATGGTAGTCATCTTGGACAGAAACTAAGGCAATCAGGGGGCCTGCATCCAAAACGAGACGCTTCATCCTTGTATCAAATAGTCTTCATTAGACCTCTTGCAAAAATAAATTATGGTACAATAGAATATTTAAAAATTTGCTTTCTATCTTTATCAGACATCCCAATGAGGTAACAAAAGTTCTCTGTATAGATTCTGGTCTGCATTTTTTCTAAAGCCCTTAATTATACCACAAAATAATTATGCAAGAGGTCTATTAACTGAAGCGTCTGTAGGAGCATTTTCCACGATTCCTGCCAACGATAGTAGCCTTGAACCATTTTTGGGGCGCAACTTTTCCGCCAGTGCTGCCTGTACAACACTTGATGGGTTTTGCTCTGGGTGATCTTTTAAGTATTGGTCAAGTTGTGTCCACAACTCATCAGGAATATAGAGTGTCCGTTTCATTTTATTAGCCTCTGAAGGTATAACACTAGTTGTACTCTGATTGTACTTGCTGGGGTGCGATCGCTATTTTTTAGCTATTTACTGCTCAATGTTGTGATAAGTGTTTGTTTAAGTTTTTTGACAAAGCTGTTAGCTATTAGCTATTAGCTATTAACCCGGTACATGCCTCGCCCCTCGTGGGCGAAAAATTAATCTTGGGGAGGTTAATACCCCGCTGTTAGCTGTTAGCGGTTAGCTGTTA
>NZ_JAIVFR010000066.1 GCF_020829685.1 Nostoc sp. CHAB 5715
ATACTGCTGTAGCTATTATATAGATTCAGGTATTTATCGATAGTAAAAGCTAAAGGGAATCAGACAAAATAAAGTGATGCGATCGCTCTTTTCAGGCACAGGAGATGGAGTATCAAGCCGGAGGTCGCTAGCCTTCAGGCTGTAGGAAGGTGGAGAGAGACTGAGGCAATCCCCAGATTGCTGAGAAAGGTTAGGTAATTGAGTTAAGGTATTGGACTTGGACTCTTGAGTCGGTCGATAAATTGATGCAAAAAGACTAATGTTAATGGGTTGAATGATAGCTGGAATTAACTGAGTTCGAGCCATTTCAGCAGTAAGGACACTATTTGTCGGAACTCGCATAGAATTGACATCCAACTGCTCAAAGACGGGAGTTATTTGCGCCAACGTATTAGACTCTTGGGTACATGGATTAGTTGGTTGCTGAAAACTCGTAGATAAGTGTGTGACTGTAATTAACTGATTTTGAGCGGTTTCAACAGGAGGAGCCTCAGATGCAATGGCACTGTTAGCAAGCACCAACATAGCACCCAAGAAGGCTGGACTGATCAGTAAAGCCTTATTGAAAATTTTTGACATTGATTCGTCCTCACACCCAATGAAAAAACACTAATAACTTGAATATTAGTGCTTATAGCTTGAATTACAGCAATTTTCAGATAATTAAACCACGATTTGGAGTGAGTTATATAAGTGATTCTTCGATTTAATACTAGTAGAGATTTATGTAGTTTAATTGGCCTGTGGCATACAAGCGATCGCCCTGAGAATTGATTCCCAGTCCAAAATACTGGCTACCCTGAGTCGAACGGTCAATGACAGCGATCGCCTCACCAGGACTACTTTCAATCCCTTTCCAATGAGAAGTTGGTGGAAGTAGCAGGGAATCTGCATACTCCTCTCCAGAACAAGCAGACAGCGAAGATTTCTACGTCGCTCTTTGCGATCGCCCAATGACGAACGGTTGGCGGTAACGCTCTACCAAACCATCCCACTGTACGACGAGGGTGCTTCCCGTCTGCTTCTGTTGCTTCTCCCACACTGAGAATAAGTCGAGGCTTTCTGCACTGGCGATCAAGGCGATCGCTATTGCTTCCACAAGCAGTGGTGCCTGAAGCAGGTGCGTTAAGGAAGCAGGCGTTGGCAATTGAATTGCAGAAGCAAGATTAGCAGGCACATCGACGTATTTAACTGGCAGCTTCATGATGGCAGCGATCGCAGTTGCTACGACCACAGCAATCAGAACACCTGGTAGCAAGTTCAATCTTCGAGGCTTAAACTTATCCCAAACTACGAGTGTGAAGATGCTAACCAGACCTATAAGCGCAGCAATTTGATGACTGGTTACAGCAATTTGATGATTGCTAGCGTCGCTGAAAAAGATACCCTTGTAAATGGCGTTGGGAATAGAAATTAGGTTCTCAATTCCGCTCGCACGTGGCAAGTCATCGACCATTACGTGGAATTGGGAAGCGAAGATCAGTACGCCTATACCTGCAAGCATTGCATAGATCACTGCCGGAGATATGGCGCGGAACACCTGACCCAGCTTGAATACTCCCGCCAGCAATTGGATTAATCCCGCCAGCAGAAGAATAGGCCCGAGCATTTCAATGCCGTAATCGCGGATCAGTTCTGCGACAATGACAGCCAGTCCAGCTGCTGGGCCACTGACTTGTAGTGGGGAACCTGCGATCGCGCCGACAATAATTCCGCCTACCATTCCTGTCACTAAGCCACGAGATGGAGGCACTCCCGAAGCGATCGCAATCCCCATGCACAGCGGCAGTGCGACAAGAAATACAACTATGGATGCCAATAGGTCGTCGGTGATGAATCGTTTGTTAAAGATGTCTCTGATTGCCATTTTTTTAGCTGTAGGTACGTGGACATAAAAAAACAGCCAACCAACTGAGATGCCTTTAGAGGGCTGTGCCGCCCACACAGATGAGTCACAATCGTTTGAAAAATTGCCAACCTTTTTGGATGTTTGTCTAACTCCATCATTTACGCATGGGTAGGAATCCAACCCGAAGGGTTGAATACCAAAGCTAGCAATTTTTTTAAACGTTTACGCCTTGATAATCTTTGCGGCACACAGATAACTTATTAAAATTGACTGTTTTTTCCGGATAATCTACTTATCTGGCAAACTTGGTAATACATTTCTCAAATTCAGCATAGAGTTCTGCTCCTCGCTATAACTGACCCCAAACCTCTGAGTATATTGGGGTGGTTGAAAGCAAATAAAGTACCCTATTATCAAGAATTTAACCTTTAGTTTATATCAAAGTTTGAACTTTGAGTCAAGCAAAACTAGTAGTTATATTTCCTAACAAAAATAATAATTATTGCTGAATTTAAAAAAAGAATAATGCATATTTATCAATTAAAAAATTTGACTAATTATTAAAACTCCCAAATATTTTTAACTGTATCCAGCTTTCTCTTGAAAATTAAACCCTATACCTTAACCTGACTTGCTCTCTCGTTATAAGATTTAAACTTAGGAATTTATCCCAGCATTAACTTCTGTCTACAGGAGTAAGTTTTTTATCTAAAATTCTCTAGAAATTTCATCTCAATTTCATAATTGTGTAGTAAGACTTAAGCCAAGCAATCTACTTAATAGAATAAAATTTGAATCTATTGCATATCAATGTAATTAAATTGTCTATACTAGATTTTAGTTTCATGCTCCTTATTTTTAAAGCTTAATCAGACTTTTGGTCATGCAGTAACTAGTTATGACCAAAAGTTTGATTTTTTATTATTGAATATTTAGTATTCGATGATTTATTTCATCCTAATTTCATCCTGATTATATATAGTAACTTTTAGGAGCTTATTCCTTGGCTTTGCTCCACACTATTCTCAGGCTTTTTAGTTCAGCCACAACGGTAATACTACCTAGCCTGACTTTATCGAGCAAATGAGAATGAAACCTAATCCAAAATCTCAAAAACTTAGCTTTGTTCCTCGGTCGATACTACAAACTCTAGAAAAGCTAAAACAAGCACTAGAGCCAAATGCGGAGCATAAGGTTGTTGAAGAGTTTCGCGCTTCTCGTCAGAGAACAATTAGTTCTCTCCGTTATTTGTTAATTCTATTTATTGTTCCATTATTAGTGAATAATCTGTTTAAAACATTTGTAATCAAACCTTTGATTTATAAATACTGGAGCCAAGAAGCATCAGAAATTTTCTTAAATTCTTCTCAGGAAGAAAGAGCCTTAACTGAATTGAAAAAAATTGAGCGAAAAATTCAATTTGAAGCACTACTGAGAAAAACTCCAGAACTTTCTTCAAATATTGTAGAACAGAAGGTCAAAGATAAGGCTATTGCGTTATCCCAAAAATATAAAACTGAAAGTATTGATGCAGTTGCTAATGTATTTGCAGATATACTTTCATTATTGTCATTTATTATATTATGTGTCTTTGGTAAACAGCAGCTTACCACTATTCAATTTTTTAGTGCCGACTTAATTTATAGCTTAAGCGACTCTGCGAAAGCTTTTTTCATTATTCTCGCTACTGATATCTTTGTCGGCTATCACTCTACCTATGGTTGGGAAATAATTTTAGAAAACACCTCAAAGCATTTTGGTCTTCCAGAAAATAAAAGTCTGATTTTACTATTTATTGCTACTGTCCCAGTTGTCATGGATACAATTTTCAAATATTGGATTTTTCGCTACCTCAACCGCAGTTCTCCTTCAGCCGTGGCTACCTACCATAACATGAATGAATAATTTTCCAAAACCTCCTTTAATTAACGTGTAACCGTAGACTGACTTTTCATGGAAATTTTTGAAAATGTTGGTATTACGAGGTGTAAGAGTCTAACAAATTCAAACCTTTACACCTAATCTTTTTTTTCACATTGTGAAAAGTAAGAAACGTAGAAGGTAGTTAATTTTAGTTTTACCAGATTGTTCCGTATTGATTTATCACAGGTTCATTTTGATTTACTGACGTTAATAATTAAGTGAGGAGTAAACATGAAGAAAGTGCTAGTTTACGTTGCTATATCTACTCTAGCTGCTGCACTTTTAATTCCTGCCAACTATGCAAGTGCCAATGAAGAAGATGGTAATGTTCCTCATGTTGATGGTAACTATCAATTTCCTCAGACTCGCTGGATGCCTGTTAGACATACTTTGCGAGTACACGTTCCCAAAAATAGCAAGAGTGTTTCGCAGTTAAAAATTGAAGTTCCAAGTACTGTCAAGTGGAGTAATAATACTAATGATGTTGTTATAAACGAAAATAATGACCGAGAAATTAACACCAATGTTTCTGTAAATGGCAAAACTATACTACTAGCTTTTGCTGAACCAATTGTTCCTAATACTAAGCTAAAGATTGATATCAAGAATGTCAAACAACCATTTCTTGGTAATGGCCCTGTCTACCGTTTATCTGCTAATCTTGTTGGCATTAATGCAGAAATACCTATAGGTGTAGCTAGATTTCGTGTAAATCTTTAAACTTAGCACGATTCAATAAATAAAGCCTCTGACATTTAATTTACAGACAAGTTAAATGTCAGAGGCTTTTTGGGATTTTTAAACCCAATTATCAAATATTATTAATCATCAATGATTTAAAATCATTGATGATTAATAACTATATTTGGTTCTACCGATCCCCTTATGAAAAAAAAGTATTTTAACTAAAAAAAAGAGCTAAAAATCAACAAGAATATATAGCTAAAAATCAATCATGATAAAGGTTTCTGGTTTTTTAAATATCCTGGATCTGTGAGAGAATAAAATTAAATTTACTATAAATTTAATTTTAGGTGATCGCTATGAAGTTTTCCGTAGAGCAAATTCTTAATTTACCAGGGATAAAAGTATTAAATTGTCAAGACATTGAAGGCTTAGGATTAATCATAGAAATACAAGCTGACTCCAAATCTTCTAAATGTCCAAGATGTGGTAAAGCTAGTCATAGTATACATCAAAATCATTGGCGTAATATTAAAGACTTGCCTTGGAGTAATCAGCAAGTAATATTAAGAGTTAACCGCCGTCAGTTTCGATGCAAAAATTGTCAAAAACCATTTAGTGAGGATTTAGATTTTGTCGATAAACAACGAGGATATACTAAAAGATTTGCGATAGAAATAGTGAAGCAAGTGTTAGACAGTAATATTCGTAGTGTTGCAGAGAGAAATGATTTGAGTGAATCAGAAATTCAATCAATGCTAGATTATTTAGAATCAGATATCAGACTTGATTTAAGTGAAATAAAACGTCTAGGCATAGATGAAATTGCTTTAATTAAAGGTCAAGGTAATTATTTAGGAGTATTGGTAGATTTAGACAGAAGAAAACCAATTGACATTGTTGAGTCACGTCGTCAATCAGAAATGAGTCAAGCCTTGCAGAGTATGGGTAATGAGGTTTTAGAACAAATCGAAGAAGTGAGCATTGATTTGTGGAAACCATATAAAAGTTTAGTAAAAGAATTGATGCCCAATGCAGACGTAACTGTTGATAGATTTCATGTAATGAAACAGGTAAACGATGAATTAGATGCAACACGTAAACAGCAAAAGAAAGCAGCAGGTTCACTCAAGAATAAATTGGAAAAAGACCGAATATTAGCTGGATTATTAAAAAGTAAATATAGCTTGTTAAAAAACGAAGATTCTTTAAATGAGCTACAAAAAGAAAAGTTAAAAGCAGTTCAAGATGTATCTCCAATACTATCAAAAATGCACGCCCTTAAAGAGGAATTCAGAAATATATTCAACACGGCTGAATCATGGGGCGATGAGGTACTGAAATTATTAGATTGGATGTATGATTCAAGCTTATACTTTCCGAAAACTATTAGAACCATTTTTAGGTGGTTTGGAGATATAGTTGGTTATTTTGAACAAAGAACAACTAGTGGGACTGTAGAAGGAATTAATAATAAGTTGAAGCTACTAAAAAGACTAGGATATGGTTTCCGTAATTTTGCAAATTTTAGATTACGCTGCTTATTATCTTGGCACTTTAGTGTTAAATCTCCATAAGGGGATCGGTAGAACCCTATATTTTAAATTTTACTTAACATAACAATATTTCACTTCTATTTCATCAATACCTTTCACAATTATAGATATAGAGCTAATTAACCAATTAACAAAACAAGGAGAATATTGATGAAAAAGCTGATTTACACTGTTGCCTTTACCTTAGTTCTCGCATCTTCAGTTCCTTCAGTTTCTACTGCTTGGGCGAAAAATCCAAATGATGCTAAATTTTCCCATTTAGGAAATAGTACTGCTGTTCCTAATAATGCCCGTACCCTAAATGCTACTCATAAGTTTGATGTTCATGTCCAAGGTAAAGCTCTTTCAGAATTGGCGATTGATTTACCAGAGGGGGTAAGTATTGATAAAGGAATTGAAGTCGAAAATAAATTAGGTCAAAAAATTCCTACAACGCTTTCCATTAACAACAGAAAAGCTACAGTAGCTTTTCCGGAACCAGTAGCCCCTGGTACAAGCATATCAATTCGTATGGAAGGAGTTAATACTCCAGGTTATGAGGAAACTTGGCATTATCCAGTATCTGTCAAAAAGGTTGATATGAAAGAAGAAATTCCACTTGGTTTAGCCCGGATTCAGACTTACGGTGGTTAGGCTAATTAACTGCTGTTAATTTTAGCTGTAGCTGTTAACTAAATTAATCAGTAGCTGTAGGGTGAGATGGTGGATCTTGCTTACCCTACATCATCTTGCCGGAATTAGTTATGAAAAAGTCAATTTATGCGGGTGCAGCATTTTTTCTAATAGTAACTTCTTCATTTCCATCAGCTTGGGGAAGCGAAAATAAAGACAATTTCAAAGTCTCTATTGGTAATGGTGTAGCATTTCCTAGCACTGTTGGGTTTCCAGGCGCTGCTCATGATCTGACTTAATATTTCATCTTGATTTCATCATTACCTGTCAGAATAAAAAATAACTCAGTAGACGTATTGCAATTAGTTAGATTTGTTAACTTCTCTAACTTAGTATCACTCACACCAATTGAGCAATGGGATGTACTGAGTTTTTCTTATAAATTATCTACTGCCAAGGTCGTACCATCTCTTTATGATCTTAGATAGCTTGCTTGTATACATGATTTAATAACTCAGAATTTCATCCTAATTTCATAAACTTCTGTCAATCTGTTTCTAAGGGATAACCCTGTTATTAACTATGCTGATTTCACAAAATTGCCACGAACCTCTAACTTTTCAATTTGATATGCGTGTGTTACTGGTCGAAGATGAGTCAGATTTGGGCGCTGCTATTAAGCGAACGCTGAAGCAGCAAAAGTATTTAGTTGACTGGGTAATGGATGGTAATGAAGCATGGGCATATTTAGAAAATAGTTCGGCACAATATACAGTGGCGATTTTAGATTGGATGCTCCCAGGATTTACTGGTTTGGAATTGTGTAAAAGGCTGCGTTTAAAAGGAAATTCTTTGCCTATCTTGATGCTCACAGCTAGAGATAGCATGGAAGATAAAGTTGCTGGCTTAGATGCGGGCGCTGATGATTACTTGGTTAAGCCTTTTGGAATGGCAGAATTACTGGCAAGGTTACGGGCATTGCAGCGGCGTTATCCCCACTTACAACCTCAACAACTAACCGTTGGTAACTTTACTTTAGATTACAGCAATAGTACAGTTGTCGGTCAAAATACGACGGGGGAAAAACAGGAAATTTCTTTAACTAATAAGGAATTCCAACTGGTGGAATATTTTATGAAGCACCCAAATCAAATTGTTACCACTGAACAGATTCGCAATCAGCTTTGGGAAGTGAGTGCAGAACCTGCTAGCAATGTGGTAGCAGCGCAAGTACGTTTGTTGCGTCGCAAACTAGCCTGCTTCGACTGCGCCAACCCGATTGAAACTTTGCATGGTATGGGATATCGTCTGAATCTGACTAATGAATCAAAATAAACTGTTTCGAGGAACTCGTGTTCGTTTAGCTCTGTGGTATGCCCTCGTCATGGGTTCAATTTTAAGCGTTTGTGCTTTCGGTGTCTACAGAGCTGTTTTCCGTGCCCATGTGATAGCTTTAGACAGTGAAATTGAGTCTGTAGCGGGAACACTGCATGACAGTATTGAATTTAAGCTCAGGCAACCCGGGAGTTTGGAACCCGTTATACAGGAGCTATTCCCAAATATAAATCTATGTAAAATTGGAGCCAGCTGCACTCAACAGCAGTCAGATACTAAACGTCATTTTCTTGGTGTAGTTAATAAAGATCACTACTATGTACGTTTTTTTGATACTTCAGGACGCTTAATTGCTACTGCTGGTAATTATCCAGAAGGACTGTCTAATGTCTTCAGCAATGAAAAATGGTTATTTCTCAAAGACAGCAAAGGCAATGATTACCACCAAAATTCCTTAGTGCTACACACCCCAGATAATGGGGATTAGGGCTATATGCAAGTGGGGCGAAGTCTTGAAGAATTTAATCGTTATCTGGATAGTGTGAAATTAAGTTTAGGTTTGGGATTGCCGATCGCAATGGGTATGGTTGCAGTTGCTAGTTGGTGGTTGGCTGGTTTAGCTATGCAACCAATTTATCAATCTTATCGACAAATTCAACAGTTTACAGCAGATGCTGCACACGAATTGCGAACGCCTTTGGCTGCAACAGGTGCAACGGTGGAATCAGCGCTTTTAATGTCGCAGATGGACGAAGAAGAAACGCGGGACATTCTGCGAACTATCCACCGTCAGAATCAGCGACTTATTACTTTGGTTGTAGATTTATTATTATTGGCTCGTTTAGATAGACAACACCTACCAGTACAACTAGAACAATGTTGTCTAAATGATATTGTCAGCGATTTAGTCGAGGAATTTGAAGCGATGGCAGTCGCGGCATGTGTAATGCTGCAATCTAGGATAAAGGTAAATAAGCCAGTAAATATTATCGGTGATAGTGACCAGCTTTACCGTTTGGTTTCTAATTTAATTGTCAATGCAATTCAGTATACACCCAAAGGAGGGGAGGTTACGGTTTGCCTGGGTTCCAGTGAGCATCATGCTGTGATTCGGGTTCATGATACGGGTATTGGTATCCCAGAGAAGGAACTTCCTCGAATTTACGATCGCTTTTATCGGGTGAATAGCGATCGCTCTCGTAGCACTGGCGGTTCTGGATTAGGATTGGCGATCGCCTCTGCAATTGTTCTGGCACACCACGGTAGTTTGAATGTGCAAAGCGAATTAGGTAAAGGTAGTACTTTTACCATCGAACTACCGTTTAATGTTATCCACCTAAACAGCGTTCGGTCTTTTTCGCCATTTAAATGGCTGTTTCGCCGCTTACGCCAATCTAAATAGAAGATTTCGTATTTAACCTAAGTGAACAACAGCGACGTTTGGCGCTTTCTGAGGTTCGTCCCCAAGTGAGTTTGGTTGCTAGTTACAACTTGTTAGCTAAACCATAAGATGGCTTCCTTAGCAATTAATTCATTGGTCTTTTTTGGCGAGACTTTTCTAAGGACTCCTAGTTTTTTCTGACATTTTAAAAATGTGTTTATCGCCGAGGAATTTATCAAGCTCTATCTTGATGGACTGTCTTGGTTGTTCATCATTCCCGGCATATTGTTCATCATTCCTGGCATCTTATTCATCATTGCTTGGCAACACTTACATCCCGTTTGGTTTGGCTGCTGTGGCGTTTGATTTGTTGGCGTTATTCTTTGACTGGTGAGTACTTGAATTAGTTTTGCGTCGTTTATAGCCCTGGCGGATTGATTCGGTGTCACAGTTCCCTTGGGGGTGTTTGCAAAGGAAGCAGTAGCGGTTAACGTAAGCAATGCAAAACTAGCTACGGCTCCGCTCAATACTGTCTTAACGCCTGTACTAATGTTCATTTTGTACTCTCCATTATTCTGTTAATTTAGTAGTTTCTGAGAAACTAAGGCCATTCTAAAGTCTCTATTCGGGTATAGAGTCAAGTAATAAATTTACTAGTCTCGGAAATTGTGAACAGGTATATCAGAGCAAGCAACTTCCTCAATCAAGCTACAAAGCTCTTTATTACAGGGATTATCCAAAGGTCGGTTTTCCCAACGCTGTTGATATGCCTCTAGCTCATCCTTCAGTTGCTTCATGCGATAAATCTGCTCCTCAAGATGAGCAATTTTCTGTTTAAGTAAATCCCGAACTAGGGGACAAGCAGGGTCGCCTTGGGAACGAATGCCTAGCACTTGCTGAATTTCAGACAGGGAAAACTGTAAGGATTGGGCTTTTTTGATGAATTGCAGCCTGTTGATTGCCTCGCAGTCGTAATAACGGTAGCCACTTTCACTTCTTTCAACTGGTTTTATCAAGCCCAAGCCTTCGTAATACCGAATTGTTCCCACTGCCACATCAGTTTGCTTCGCCAGCTCACCAATTTTCAGCAGCTTTTTTGGGGATGATACTTCACAGCAAACTTGTTTCACGACAGCAATCATAGTTATTTACTACTATGTGTTGTTATAACTTTAAAGTCTATAGTCGGCTAGAGAGTCAAGTGATAATTGGAAATTTTTGTGTAAAGTTTAATTACAATACTTGTAGGCAAAAATATTAGCTTAAAACTTGACAATGCAGGCTTGCAAATTTTAGGGAATGATATGTCCAATAAATTTTAATAAAGGTTATTTGAAAAATAATATTTACCTATGGGGTTGACTCTATAGCCGACTAGAGGATTCAGAATGAATGAGTAGAAAAATTTTTGGTAGACATCATGACAAAGCGTCAAATTGAGATTTTTACGGCTGACTGTCCTCTTTGTGATGAAACAGTGCAAATGGTGCAAGAACTGACTTGTCCTGATTGTGAAGTATCAGTTTATAACCTGCGACAAGAGCAAGAGAAAGCCCAGCAGTATGGAGTAAATGCAGTACCAGCGATCGCAGTCAATGGAAAACTTGTCTTAACTGGTAAACCTAATCTAGAACAGTTGCAAGCAGTTGGTGTAGGTCAACCCCTAAATTAGAAGCAGTAATAAGAAGGGATTTACCACCCATTTGGGTGGTAAATTCACATAAGGGTACTGTCTACATATAAAGTTAGAAACACAGGAGTTTTGCACTTCTCGTTTTACTGATAAAACATCAGCTAAATTAAACAACATTTATCCAAAAATCAGCTGTGACGATTTTGCCATTGCGATTAAACTGACCCCAGAGCTTATACTTTCCTGGTTGAGGAAAGCTAGTCATAAAATGAACCTGTCCAGCAGGGGTATCTTTTAGTGCGTGAGCATGAATGTAATCTTCTGCTTTCAATGAGGTTGACTGTCGCAGGATAACTAAATGTCCTTTTTCTCCCAAGTAAGGCTGCAAGTCTGTAAGCGGTTGATTGTTAGAAGCATCTTGTAATTTAAACATTAAAGTGACTTCTTTACCCGCTTTCACAGTAGGTTCAGAAACAGCAAGATTGACTTGAGTATCATTGAACGTTTTACTGCGATTTAGGTTAATTCCTGGGGCAGCAATACTGTTTCCAGGAACTTGTGTTTTCAACACTGAGATTTGTTCTGTTTGACCAGCAGGTTTGTAGTCACTAAAAAATGTGTAATTGCCTGCTTGCGGAAAACGGGCTGCAACTTCAAACTGCCCATTTTCTTTATATGTGGGATGAAGATGACTAAAAAACTGAAGATCATCACTGACAAGAATGAGGTGCATGAGCTTTTCTTGGAAAGTGTCAAAGTTGGCGATCGCTTTCCCATCCGAATCTTGAACGCCAATCACTATCGGAATATTTTTATTAGGGGTAATAATGCTTGGGACTTTGAGTTTTGCCTGGGTAAACGCTTTCTTCCCATCACCTGTGCCACTTGTTGAATGTTCTCTGTGATTAATCTCACCCATAGAATGTTCTTCATGCTGATTTGTGGCAGCAGATATTGGTTTTCCTTCGTCTCTAATTAATAAGGAGCAACTTTGAATTAGTATCAAAGTAGTAGTTATAGCAATTGTATTCAGAAATCGATTCATTGATTTTGCTCCATTTTTTAATGATTTAAGTTATTCAAAAATCTCAATTCGTCTGGGGAATTAATATGGCAAGCATTAGAAACACAACTTTTAGTTATTCAGGTGCTAATTAAACTGATAATTAGGTAAGCAACTGTAGATAAACTTGTTAATTCTGCCATGTCGTCAGTAGGGCGTTGCATAAATGCGGGATGAATTGGCGGGTGAAACCATTGATAATTCGTTCTAAATTGGGCGAAATCATCCCATGATTCAGCAACGCCGTCAGTAGAATTCTTAAACAGATAACTAACTGCTAAACCAATCGTCAGTGGAATCAGAAAAAGTAAACTCATATAAGTCACATCTCTTCTAAAAGCAGAAGGACTTTTCTGAAATGAATATTTGACTATCAGCAGTTCATCTAATGCTAACTACTGATAGTAGAATAAACTCAAAAACCTAAGCAGATGGATAACCGATAGCAGTTATTAGTTCCTTAATCTTAGTCTCAGGTGCTTGAGTTTCTATACTGACAAGTTTTGTTTTTGGATCAGCTTGCACTGTGGCTGTAGAATCAATTGATTGAATTGCTTTGGTGATAGTATTCACGCAAGCAGAACAAGCGAGTTTGGGAACTGTTAGTTGCAGCGTCATAGTGTTAAATTCTTTACTGAGAATAACTAATTTTCTAAAAATCATTGAATAGATATACGATTAATCTACTCAACTAAAATTAGTTTAATTTCTCCAGCTTACGGGAGAGTCAATAGGTAAAATTAAAAAAAACAACTAATTTCTTTATCAATTGATTTCTATCAATAAAAAATTAGCATATCAACTTAGTTTAATGCGTTGATATGCTGATAAAAAATTAAATGAACATCTTGATTGTTTAATTTCTTTCAATAATAGGACAAATTGTTTTTTCAGGATTTTCTGGTATTGTTTCCCAACCAGAAACTAATCCTGATAATTCGTGTCTCAAAATAAGTAATTGCTGAATTTGTTCATCAATAGCTTTAATCTTATCTTCTAGTTTAATTTTTATATGCTCACAAGGTAATTCCCCTCCATCATGAACATTTAAAAATTCCTTAATCTCTGACAAGCTTAATCCTAAGCTTTGAGCGCGTTTAATAAAGTGCAGTCGCTCCAAAACATCAGAGTTAAATAATCTAAATCCACCTTCTGTTCTTGCTGATGATTTGAGTAGACCACCAGTAACTAAATAAACAGTATCGCTGAGTACACCTAGCTGGCGCACTAAAGAACCCAAGCGATCGCGGAACGCCCTCCCAAGAGGATAAGCTGGTACTACACCCCAACCTACCTCTTCTGC
>NZ_JAIVFR010000670.1 GCF_020829685.1 Nostoc sp. CHAB 5715
GAGTAACTCTGAGACAATTTCGGTCAAGCTAGCCAAGTCTGTAACTAAAGGTGGTAAATTTGGAGGAACACTAATACCAATTTTGTATGAAGTTGCATAGAATTAAAAAGCTAAAAACTTGGCTTGGTAAGCATTTCAGGCTTTTACAGTTTTATGCAGCTTCACAATAATTTGGTATAAGTTGGAAAGTCTGTTGCCTAGCTCCAGCCCTTTCCCCAAAATACTCGGCAACATGAGGCAGCCAAGTTTGGAGTTGAATTGAAGTTAATTCCAACGGATAGACATCTGCATCAATCATTCGCATATACAGCAAATTGTCTACTAAAGCACGCGATCAGCATTGAGTAACTGGCGGACTTCTTTGACACTCATAGCGAAGATGTCTTGAAACTTCAAGGACTTACGAATATCAAGAGCGATCGCTCCAATTAACTTTTGTTGTTCCTGTAGCTGTTTTAGCTGCTGCATTAGCTGTAATTGTTAGCTTTTAACCTACGTACAAGTACCCCATGCTTCGACTTCGCTCAGTACAAGTGCCCCATGCCCTGAATCAAGAAAGCCAGACTTTTTCTTGATCACAGACTACTATTTTTAGTCGCATAAACGCATAATAGAATAGTGACTGATCTGTTCGCCCCTTTACAATCTCTCAAACAAGGTGACTGGTTCAAGCTGATCTGCGGAGCCAGCTTCCAGCATTTACCGGCAGTCAGAAGTTTAACGTTAGCCTATACTTTGGCGGGCGCTGACTGCATAGATGTTGCAGCTGATCCAGCCGTAATTGCAGCAGCGCAAGCAGGGCTACAAGTAGCCAAATCTCTGGTTACGGATGCCCAAAAGCGAGGCTTTGGCTACAAAGGCAACTCACCCTTTTTGATGGTTAGCCTGAACGATGGAGAAGACCCCCATTTTCGCAAAGCAGAATTTAATCCTACTGAGTGTCCTACCGAGTGTCCTAGACCCTGTGAACGGATTTGTCCGGCACAAGCAATCGTGTTTAACAATGTAAAAGAAAACTTTTCGGGAGTAGTATCACAAAAGTGCTATGGCTGCGGTCGTTGTATACCAGTTTGTCCTTATGGTATAATTGATACAAATTTATATATGTCAACGCCGGGAGCGATCGCGCCATTGGTAATGTCAACGGGAGTAGATGCCGTAGAAATCCATACAAAAGTCGGGCGGTTGACAGAATTTGAACAATTATGGCAGGCAATTTCACCGTGGGCCGATCAATTAAAGCTATTAGCTATCAGCTGTCCCGATGGCGAGGGGATGATTGACTACCTAAGAGCAGTATATGATCTGATTGCCCCACTCAAGAGTGCTTTAATTTGGCAAACCGACGGCCGTCCGATGAGTGGTGATATTGGCGATGGCACCACAATAGCCGCGGTGAAATTAGGGCAAAAAGTTTTGGCAGCTAAGTTACCGGGATATGTGCAGTTAGCAGGCGGCACTAATAGTTATACCGTTGCTAAGTTAAAGGCAATGGGACTACTGAAGAGAGCAGAGGGAGCAGGGGGAGATGAGGGGGCAGGGGGAGCAGGAGGAGATAAGGGAGCAGGGGGAGCAGGGGGAGCAACAACCTCCTCATCCCCCTCATCCCCCTCATCCCCCTCATCCCCCTCATCCTCCATTGCTGGGGTCGCCTATGGTAGCTACGCCCGCGTATTGCTGTCACCAATTCTCGAACAGTTAGAGAATAAGGAGGTAAATAACATTAATGTGCAAGCGAATCTTCGCCTTGAAGAAAATGACGTATTACTTTGGCAAGCTGTAAAACTTGCCCATTCTCTCGTTTCCCAGATCAAGTCACAGCAGGAGCGTTAATTGCTCGTTTCGGGAAATTACCCAGAGCGATTTCTCCTGCACGCAAATGTCCTCGCTATCTCTAAAAACGTCACCACTAGAAAGCATGACGATTACAGACGATCTCCAAAAGTTATTAGACATTTTGCCCCAAGACCTGCAACAAGTACTAGAGAGTCATCCCAAACGAGATAGTTTAGTAGAAGTGGTCTTGGATTTGGGTCGTCGCCCAGAGGCTCGGTTTCCTAATCAAGCTGAGTATCTGAGCGAAGTACCCGTTACTCAAGAACAGATAGATGATTGTATTCAACGAGTTGGAATCTTTGGCGGAGATAATCGAGCAGGAATTGAGCAAACTTTGCATCGGATCAGCGCCATCCGCAACCGCACAGGTAAGATTATTGGCTTGACCTGTCGCGTTGGTCGAGCGGTATTCGGAACCATTGGCATGATCCGTGATTTGGTAGAAACTGGTAAATCGATTCTCATGCTGGGGCGTCCAGGCGTGGGCAAAACTACTGCCTTACGGGAAATTGCCCGTGTTTTGGCGGATGATCTGCAAAAGCGAGTGGTGATTATTGACACCTCTAACGAAATAGCTGGGGATGGTGATGTTGCCCATCCCGCCATTGGTCGCGCTCGGCGGATGCAAGTGGCTCATCCAGATCAACAGCATCAGGTGATGATTGAAGCAGTGGAGAACCACATGCCAGAAGTCATTGTCATTGATGAAATTGGCACAGAACTGGAAGCTTTAGCGGCTCGTACCATTGCGGAACGGGGTGTACAGTTGGTAGGTACTGCCCACGGAAATCAGATCGAAAATCTGATCAAAAACCCGACCCTGGCTGATTTAGTTGGGGGTATCCAAGCTGTGACGCTGGGAGACGATGAAGCTAGACGGCGAGGTTCTCAAAAAACTGTTTTGGAGCGGAAAGCCCCTCCTACCTTTGAAATTGCTGTGGAAATGTTGGAGCGCCAACGCTGGACAGTACACGAAAGTGTTGCTGACACAGTAGATAATCTGCTGCGGGGGCGTCAGCCTACCCCACAAACGAGAACCGTTGATGACCAAGGTAAAATCGCTGTTACAAGGCAGTTAGCTGTTGTCAACGGTCGCGGTGGACAGCTAGCGACAGTGGAGGAATCTTTCCCACCAGCGCGACCATCTAATGGCTGGCGTTCATCTGGACAAATGGTAGCATTGCCGCAATTGCCTGTAGAGCGGGTGACTGGACGCAGTGAATTTGACCGTTTGCTGGATGAATCCTTCAATTATTCTGAAAGCATTGATTTGGATGCTGCTACTAGACAGCCAGGGCCGAATGGTGAAGATTTGCCATTGCACGTTTACCCTTATGGTGTTAGCCGCCATCAACTAGAACAGGTAATTAGCGTGCTAACTTTGCCCGTGCTATTGACAAAAGATATAGATAGTGCTGATGCAATTTTAGCACTGCGATCGCACGTCAAAAACCACGCCAAATTACGGCAAATGGCCAAAGCCCGTCATGTACCCATCCACATGATTAAGTCCAGCACCATTCCCCAAATTACCCGTGGTTTGCGGCGGTTGCTGAACATGGACGACCCGGAAATGGCCGATGACCTAGAATTGCAACTGTTTTTGCACAATGGTAGCGATGATGAGATGGATGCCTTGGAAGAAGCTAGACTTGCTGTTGAGCAAATTGTGATTCCAAAAGGACAGCCAGTGGAGTTATTGCCGCGTTCTCCCCAAGTCCGCAAAATGCAACATGAGTTGGTAGAACATTATCGCCTCAAGTCGCATAGTTTTGGTGAAGAACCAAATAGAAGATTGCGGATTTATCCGGCGTAATTTCACCCCAAACCCCTCTCCGTTTCCGAGAGGGGATTTAGATGGAGAGACTGAATGTCTTATAAAGAGTTTTCTTTGAGAAAAGTAAAACAAGACTTTAACCTCACCCTAATAGAAGGCGGGCGATTTTTGCCACCTATAGAACCAATTTTACCTAGTCCCCTATTGGCTGAATTTTTAGCAGAAAGTATCCAGTTAGCAATTGCAATGGGTTCTGAGAAAGCTAGATCAGAATTGATTATCAGCCCAATATTGTTTGAAGTCCGAAAAATTCTCAACAGACAAATCAGTTTCTTTTCTGGAGAAGAATTTAATGTTGAACCAGAAGTTGGACTGGCGGGATTTTGCGACTTTCTGATTAGCCTTTCACCAGAACAGTTATTTATTGAAGCCCCAGCAGTGGTGATTGTGGAAGCCAAAAAGGAAAATCTCAAAGGTGGTTTGGGGCAGTGTATCGCAGAAATGATCGCCGCCCAAAGGTTTAATGCTAAATACGAAAAACCTATTGCTACTATCTACGGTAGTGTTACTAGTGGCAACCTGTGGACATTCCTCAAGTTAGAGGACAGCACTGTAACTATTGATTTAACTGAGTACTTAATTCCTCCAGTAGAGCAAATCTTAGGTATTTTGGTATGGATGATTCGCTCACAATCAAATTAAGGTTGGGTTTCAATAAATAACTGTTC
>NZ_JAIVFR010000671.1 GCF_020829685.1 Nostoc sp. CHAB 5715
AATAAGGCGCCTTTTGTCAATCAGCTAAAATACTCAAAACAGTCTTAATAAGAATGATAATCGTGTATGGGGAGAGGGGGAGGAGGCAAGCGACGCTTGCCTCCTCCCCCTCTATTTGATTATCATTATCTTAAAGATAATTGACAACTTAAACAAGGTAAGAAAAAGTATTGTAACAACAAAATAACTTTGCAAGAAGCGGGCAACATTGTTGGGTAAATTCAATTATTAAACGAGGTAATGAAAAGTTTGGTTTACCACCATGCCCAAGCGACCAAAACAAAACTCTGATCATGCACAACGGCATAATACTCCTACGATAGATAATGAAGCGATCGCCCAACTCGCAAGTCGCAAAATTCTTCTCCCACCAGTCCAACATTATTTGTCACCTTTAGCACCGAATTTCAATTACTTTACCCCATGTGCTACGCTTTATCCAAAATCCTTTGTGAGTAAGCCTTTTGAGACTTAACGGGAAAAGTCAGCTCAATATTGAGTCAGCAGTAGAAGCTCAAAAGACGATTTACAAAGGTAGTGTTGTCGTACACAGTGCGGTTGTTTTTTTAGTACATCGTCAATCAACCAGAGAATTAGATGAAGCTTGTCGTCAACTTGCTTCTTTCTTTCTACGTCCAGCAGCAGTTGACCGTGAGCTAGAGTACGCCTGGAAAGTATGGCTTCAGTGTTGTCCTTTTGTTTGGGAACCTTTATTAACAAAACCATTTAACCGTAGACTTCCTTATTTCAGTTCAGAAGCTCCGGGATTAATACCATTAATTCGCACAGCAACCGGGGACACAACAGGCTTTGAATTAATTGCAGAAGAGGGCGGAACACCTGTGTACCTGGATTTATACCAAAATCACAAGAATCTGGCAGTCTTTGGCGCAACTCGAAGTGGGAAATCAGTCCTGGTTGCAGGTATATTGACTCCGGCTCTAGCGCAAGGTATTCCAGTTGTGGCATTGGATTACCCCAAACCAGATGGTACATCCACTTTCACTGACTACACCAATTTATTAGGAGAAGACGGGGCTTACTTTGATATTTCTAAAGAATACAACAATCTTTTTGAGTTACCAAATCTGCGAGGACTAGAACCAGAAATTATCGATGAAAGATTGAATGATTTCAAAGAGTTTTTGAAGTCAGTGCTGATGACAATGATTATTGGAACTAGTATGATTGAGGTTAGTCCTTCCATGATTACCAATATTGAGTCAATCATTGCTCTGACATTAAAAATATTTTTCAACGATGATGAAATCAAACTCCGCTACAAATTGGCGCTATTGGCTGGGGTAGGAACTAAGGAGTGGTCAGATACTCCAACGCTACAAGACTTTTACAAATACTGTTCGCCAGCATTTATTAAACTAGATTCTATTGCGAGTAATAGTCGGGATATAATAGAAGCTTTAGAACAAATTAGGCTCAGACTTAATTACTGGTTAACTACAAGAGTTGGACAGTCGATTTCTCGCCCTTCCAGTTTCAGGACTGATGCCAAGTTACTTGTTTTTGCATTGAGAAATTTATCGAGTGAGGCGGATGCAGCGATCTTAGCTCTGAGCGCTTATGCTGCGGCACTCAGACGAGCTTTATCATCAAAAGCCAGTATATTTTTCTTAGATGAAGCACCAATATTATTTCAATTTGATTCAATTGCTGAATTAATCGGTAGACTCTGTGCTAATGGTGCAAAAGCTGGGATTCGTGTGATTTTATCGGCTCAAGAACCAGAAACTATTTATCAGTCAAAAGCCGCTTCTAAAATTTTCGCTAACATCACTACTCGGTTAGTAGGAAGAATTCAATCAAGTGCAGTTGACCCATTTATAGCGAGGTTTAAATACCCATTAGAAATCATTGCCCAAGAAATGGATGCTTCTCAAAATGTCCTGAAGGCGATCGCAGCCCAGAATGCTTTAGTAGTTTCAATGTTGGCACAGCAACGCACAGATTCTTTGCAAGCAAGGCAGGACACTACATACTCCAATATAATGCTGACTCAAGTAGCAGAAAACATAGCAAATAACCGTAAAAAAGAAGATTTGAACGAACTAGGTACGCTTTCTCTGAGCCACGAACTTATTGGAATGTCTCGTTTAGATCCCGCGTCCGCGCCTGAAAATTGACAAACACTTGTGCAGAGGGGAGGGGGCAAAGGAGCAGGGGAGGCTCTGCGCCGTAGGAGCTATGTTGAGAATTAAAACCCGATCTCACTGTTAAAGCATTGTTCCCAAGTTATTTATTTAGGGACTTCCAAGAAATAAATTATCCAAATAAACGAACCACAGAGACACAGAGAACACAGAGAGGAAGAATAGAGAGAGTTTTTGCATCAGTTTTGGAACATTTTTTTATTTGGAAGTCCCTTACCCAGAGTTAGCCTTTTCTCCTCCTGCCCCTCTGCACCTCTGCTCCCCTGCACAAGAGCTTCCCATTACCAATTCACACTATGTTTTCAAGAATCTTATTCGCTCAATCTCAATTTGCTGGTGCGGATTTACTTGAACTTGCAACTAAGACGGCAGATTTTATTGCTCAAGGTTTCAATGAAATTTGGGATGAGACTATCACGGGTGAATTATATGCTGCTATGTGCAAAGTAGGTGTATTATTCGCCGTTGCAACATTTGTTTTTTTCATGGTTGAGTGGACAAAGAAAATGCTTTTAGGTGATGAACAACGTGCATACACAGAATTTATTTGGGTGTTGATAGTTGTAGTACTTTTAGCAAATAATGGCAAGGTCTTAGGAGCAAGCACTCTCGGTATTAGAAATTACATCAACAATACAAATCAATATGTACTAGCATACACAGCAAAAGGTGTTGACTTAAGGGCTGCATACCAAAAAGCCTTGGGTGTAGAAGCTGTGCGTGGCGCTATTGGTAAAGAGATAGAAAATTGCAAAACCTCATCTCTGACTCCAGAAGAATCTATTAAATGTTTATCAGATGCTAAAAATAGACTTCAACAAGACTATCCTAGTTATTTTACTGGCTCTAGTGGCCCTTTCTCATGGATAGTTCAAAAGATTGACAGAATTATTCAAGCACCAGTTGATGCTATTAAAAGTGGTGCTAATCCTCTGCAAATAATATTTTCTCCCTTTAGTGCTTATATTGGTTCAAGCGTAATTGAAATTGTCTCGATTATTCTGATTGGTTTGAATGGAGCTTATCAATGGGCGATTGAACTGACGATGCTGCTGACTGCACTTATCGGGCCTTTAGCTGTGGGCGGTTCTTTGCTACCTTATGGTGGGAGAGCAATTTTTACTTGGCTAACTGGTTATTTTTCTGTAGGGATGGCGAAGCTTTGCTTCAACGTAATTGCCGGATTAGCGGGACAATTAATTGCTACCTCTAGGGCAGATCAACCTCTATTTTTTCTGTTTACGATTGGCATTTTCGCTCCTTTCTTAGCAACTGGACTAGCGGCTGGTGGTGGTTTAGCTGTACTCCAACAAATCAATAAAGCCTCGGAAACCTATAGTTCAATTGCGATTGATGCTAGCAAAGCAGTATTTACAAGGGGTGTTAGTTTAGCTTCAAAATTCTCCAAATAAAGTTGAAAAATGTTTAATATAAAAAATAGTAATAAGCCGAAAGCAGAACCATTACAGCTTCTCAAATTTAATAAATCTGTACCAACCAGAATCGGAATAATATCTCTGAGTGGATTTTCGATGGCGTTACTTTCTCTATTACTACAACTACTCAACTATGGTGCAGTAAGTAGTCTAGGTAAAAAACAATTAGCGTTAGTGCAATTATCATCAGGAGAATCAGTTATTGCTCAAGCAGTAGAGCCGAATGAACGGTCAAATGAAGTTATTAAGAAATTTATTAATGACACATTTATCAAGATGTTCAATTGGGATGGACTCAATAAAACCTTTAATGAAAAAGGAGAACCCATTACCAAGCAAGATACTGGGATAGATGTCGGTAGAACTGACCACTCTAATGGCAGGGTAACTACTTCTTCTTACGAAGCTGCATTCGCTATAAGTGATAATCTCGATTTTCGGGCAGCATTTTTGCGTAAGCTAGCTGCTATGACCCCACCAGGGATATTTAATGGCAATACACAAGTCTCTTTGATTCCTCGGTTTATTTCCGAACCCCGTAAAATTAAAGATGGTCAATGGTCGGTAGATTTTATTGCTACTCTTGTTACTTTTACGGTTCTTGCGTTGGTTTTATGGTAGAGCATTAAAATCGCAGTTTTATAGAAAGGCTCAAAAACTTAAAACCCAGTCACAGCAATAAATCTAGCCTATCTTTAGGTTTTATTTATTATTCTGTTCCAT
>NZ_JAIVFR010000672.1 GCF_020829685.1 Nostoc sp. CHAB 5715
CGTTGTTGGTAAGCAGAAAACTAGTTCTTCAAAGGTTACTGATGGTGTCCAGCCCAACTTCTGGCGTGCTTTGGTAGAATCACCAATCAACAACTCTACCTCAGATGGACGAAGGTAACGCTCATCAAACTCTACATAATCTTGCCAATTGAGATTTACGTAACTAAATGCTAGTTCCAAAAACTCGCGCACCGAGTGAGTTTCACCTGTAGAAATTACGTAATCGTCTGGCTGGTCTTTTTGCAACATCAACCACATTGCTTTGACATAATCCTTCGCATAGCCCCAATCTCGCTTTGCATCTAAATTACCCATGTAAATTTTTTTCTGCTTACCAACAACGATACCAGCTACTGCTCTAGTAATTTTGCGGGTTACAAAGGTTTCACCCCGGCGTGGTGACTCGTGGTTAAAAAGTATGCCATTACAAGCAAACAAATTATAAGACTCACGATAATTTACAGTTTGCCAGTGGGCGTAAACTTTCGCACAGGCATAGGGACTGCGGGGATAAAAGGGCGTTGTCTCAGTTTGAGGTATTGCTTGTACTAAACCGTACATTTCTGAAGAACCCGCTTGGTAAAATCGCACCTGAATTCCGGTACGGTGTTGATAGTCCCGAATTGCTTCCAACAGACGCAACGTTCCCATTCCGACAGCATCCACCGTGTATTCTGGTGAATCAAAGCTTACTCTGACATGGGATTGAGCGCCCAGGTTGTAAATCTCTACTGGCTGGACTTCTTCTAAAATGCGTCGCAGCGTTGTACCATCTGTCAAGTCACCATAGTGAAGAAACAACCGCACTCCCTCTTTGTGGGGATCTTCGTAAATATGATCGATGCGGTCTGTGTTAAAGGTAGAAGTCCGGCGAATAATGCCATGAACCTCATAACCTTGTTCCAATAAAAACTCACTTAGATATGAACCATCTTGACCAGTAATACCAGTAATCAACGCTCGTTTCTGCTGCGTCATGCTTAATTATCCCTTATTGTCTTTGATTAAAAAGTTACAGCCAATCTGATACAACCTAGCAGCTAATTGCTCAATTGCCTAATGGTAAACCTACGAGTTCTTGTAGTTAAGAGACTTTCTCCCTAAATAAATATACTTAATAATAAATTAATTTAACACGTCAGCTTTGTTAGATATATCAAGATTGTATAATTATGTATATTTGTTTTACTAGATACAGCAGATTTCAAGGAAGGTGAGGTACACAAGCTAAGTCTGTTACCCAGGTCTAAAGCGTGTTTTACTCCTGAATTCTGTATTCTGCTATAAATAAAGATTCTTTTTGTGTACGTTATTTTTTGGTCAAAACTTCATATATCATATCTTTGGTTTTCTGAAGACTGATTGAAGAATTCAGGAGTCAGTAAGTAGAAATGCATAAATTATAGATAACTATATAAATTAAAGAAGAACAATCATTTAGTTTTAGGAAAAGAATTGATACTTAGGGGCATTAACTGCCCCACAGAATCGACCCTAAGTAATTACTCAGTATGCCCCGTTATTTTTGGGTAAAATGACCACATCAACGGTTTTCAAGATGATCCATAAATCAAGCCAGAAATTCCTAAACCTAGCATAATGCAGGTCTATTTGGACTCGCCGAGGGTAGGGAATATCATTACGCCCAGATACCTGCCACAAACCAGTAATTCCTGGACGGATTGTTAAAATCTCATCAATGTAACAACCGTACTTTGGCAGTTCTTCTGCTACCAACGGTCGGGGGCCGACTACACTCATGTCCCCTTTTAAAACGTTCCAGAACTGGGGAAATTCGTCTAAGCTAGTAATTCGCAAAAATCGACCAATTTTGGTAATCCTGGGGTCTTGTTTCAACTTAAAACTGCTTTCAAACTCTTCTCGCAACTCCGGCGATGTTTCCATCATTTGCATGAGGATTTCGTCCGCATTGCTTACCATTGTTCGGAATTTAATACAATTAAACGTTTTGTAATTTTTCCCTACCCGTTCCTGGACATAAAAAATTGGGCCTTCTGAGCTGAAAGCAATCAGCAAGGCCAAAATTAAGTAGACGGGGAAGAACAAAATTAACACCGACAGCGAAAACACTATATCGAACAGTCGTTTGGCAAACTCTCCGTTTAAACCCTGAAAAGATAAACCTTTGGGTTTAACTTTTGGTGTCTTCGTTTTTTGACCACGTTTTAAGAAACGCGTAGACGCTCTGGTGTCTTGCCTTACGCCTCGCTTGCCGGAGAGGAGTGAGCTCTGGGCAGTCATCATACTCCTTAATAATCCACACCACACATAGTCCCAATATTAAAGCCAAAATGAGGTGCTTCTGGGGAAAATTGCCAAAAGCCTAAAAAAATAAGACGTTAATTAAGACCATCATTGCAAAAATGGTCTTTTTTCGTTGCATTTGTTTACAAAATCTAGATAACGATCTGCAAAAATTTGCGGTGAGAACTGCGCGGCGTGCGATCGCATATACTCGGAACTGAACGAACCCTCATACACTTCAAATTTTTCCACTGCCTCCACTAAAGCCGCCTCTGTTTGCGTCTTGAAGAATATACCTGTCCCTGTATCCGCACAAGAACGGATATCTCGCACTGTTTCTAAAGCACCCCCTGCACCGTAGGCAATCACTGGCGTGCCACAGGCTTGTGCTTCCACTAGGGCGATACCAAAATCTTCACAAGCTGCATATACAAACGCCTTAGCCCTAGACATATATTTTTTTACCACATTATCGGGTTGCCATCCCAATATTTGGATATTAGAGTTTGCCATCTCACGAATTTTGTTCATTTCATCTCCTGTACCAATGACTACTAATGGTCGTTTTAGTTGATTAAAAGCCTTGACAATCAACGATATTTGCTTGTAACTCACTAACCGGGAAACTGTCAGGTAAAAGTCCTCTTTCTCAGACAGAAATGGAAATTCCGCAATATTCACTGGTGGGTAAATGACTCTTGCTTCTCGTCGATAGCAACGCCAAATCCGCCGAGCTGTATGCTGCGAGTTAGCAATGAAGTAATCAACGCGATTGGCACTCAATACATCCCATTGGCGCAAACGATGTAATAAATATCGCGTCACCCACCCAGCGAAACCACTGCCCATTTTGCTGTGGCGCAGATAATCAAAAGTCAAGTCCCAGGCATAGCGCATAGGGCTGTGACAGTAGCAAATATGCATCTGTTCGGGAGTGGTAAGGATTCCTTTGGCAACAGCGTGGGATGAAGACAGAATTACATCATAATGCCGTAAATCAAGTTGTTCAATTGCCAAAGGCCACAAAGGCAAGTATTTTTGTATACCGTTGCGGGCATAAGGAAAGTTCTGGAGAAACGTTTTGCCAATCTGACGCTTGTATAAATAACTTTCAGGATTGCTGGATTCAAAATCTATGAGAGCATACAAATCAGCATCAATATGATTCAAAATTTCTCGGACAACGAGTTCTGAACCACCGGTGGCTTTGGGTGTCAGCCACTCATGAACTAGAGCATATTTCAAGGGCACAGCTAAACAATTCAAAATTCAAAATTCACGCATTCAAAATTGAAGATAGTTTTCTTAGACTCCGACTGAAAAGTTTCCCTTTGTGATTAATTAACGGGAAGCGCCCCAGATTAGCAAATGGGACGGAATCTTTTCCTTAGAGGTTCCAGATGGATGCTGCAACCTGATAATCTCAGAATGGGGAGTGGGGAGTGGGGAGTGGGGAATGGGGAATGGGGAATAACCAATAGTTTTCTTCCCCTGCTTTTCCCCTACTCCCTATTCCCCACTCCCTACTCCCTTGACGACAACTGATATAGAAATGGTGAATTTATGCGAATTCTAATTATGGGTGGTACTCGGTTCATTGGTGTCTATTTGACTCAACTACTAGTGGAACAAGGACATGAGGTGGTGCTGTTCAATCGGGGAAATCGGCCAGCACCTTCTTTAGAGGGAGTAGGACAAATTATAGGCGATCGCACTGATGCTACTCAATTAAAGGCAAAGTTATCACAAGAAAACTTTGATGTCATTTTTGATAATAACGGGCGGGAACTTACTGATACTCAACCACTAGCAGAAATTTTTCAAGACCGAGTGCAACATTTTGTCTATATGAGTTCTGCGGGAGTATATCTCAAATCTGACCAATTACCCCATGTAGAAGGTGATCCAGTAGATCCTAAAAGTCGCCACTTGGGTAAACATGAAACAGAAGCTTATCCACTAATACGGGAACTTGACCGAAGGGATTAAGCGACTGAAATTCAGAGGCTTTGTGTTCCCCCTTCAGCAAATCGACCTTAATCCATTCATGTTCAATG
>NZ_JAIVFR010000673.1 GCF_020829685.1 Nostoc sp. CHAB 5715
CTATCAAAGTAATCTTTCCCAACAGTTGTCACGGATGTACAGCCAGCAGCAGCAAGGGGAAACGATTTTGGCGGAGTTTGTTAATCGCCTGCATGGAGAACTAGAAAAAACTATAGAAGAAGCTTCACACAAACCAGCGACAGCAGGTACACCTACTGTTTTGCAATTTACCGAGCCAGAAAAAAACAGTTCTTTTGAGACATCCCCGCCACAGGTTGGCGAAGTAGTAAGAAATTCCTCTGAGCCAATTTCCCCGATCGCTAATAAACTTTCACCAAAAGAAACGACATCAGAGCCTCCGACTGTATCTATGCCACAGCCGGAAGCAATACAATCTTCACGAAGGAGAAACGCTGCTGAATCAATTTCTCTCCTCCGCAGGAACGTATCGCAGAGCAAAGCTAAATCTTCACCGATCGCTCCGCTAGAGCCGCAGCCAGAAGCAAAACCGCCACAATCGCGATCGCGCAATTCCTCTGGTTTATCGTCGCTCCAAATCGGTTTATTATTGATTGTCTTATCGGCAGTGCTATCGTCGCTTTACAACATAGCCATCAAGATAATTTTCCACGAAGGTTCCCAGATTTTTGGAGTATTAGAGGTAGAACGCTTGCTGCCGCCGACTTTGGGCAATACTTTCTTAATTTTGACCCTACGGTTTATGGTAGTAGTACCACTGTTGGTATTGTTATCTCCGATACTACACCCAACCTTGTGGCAAGACTTAGAAAACTTGGCTAACTCAGTTAGAGGAAATCCCACACCTACTAACGCAGCTACCAAGCAGATTTTGCTGTTGTCAGTTGTGAGTGGCTGCTTTTTGTTTTTGTCTCAGGTGCTCATATACATTGCGATCGCTCAAGTCACGACAGGAATGGCGATCGCACTGTTCTTTATCTATCCGATGGTTAGTGGTTTATTGTCGTGGTTTCTGTTTCGCGATCGCCTTACCACATTTCGCATCAGTGCGATCGCTGCGATTTGCTGCGGTGAATTGTTGGTTTTGGGAGGTTCTCCCAGCCCAGGTATGGGTAATATTTCAATGGGAAGCAGCACCGCCATTCTTTCCGGCGTGGCTTTTGCAGCCTACATAATTCTGACGCGGGTTTGTGCTAGCAAACTGCATCCCGTGACTTTTACTTTAATTAACTTCGCCACCATGTTGCTGTTGAGCTTTATCTGCTTGATGCTACCTTTACCAAGCAGTTGGAACTTGGTAGTTGACCCCTCTAAGATGATGGAACTGGTTTTAAGTGCATTTATTTTGGGTGTGTTGACTCTTGCTGGTTATTTGCTAAATAATGTTGGTATTAGTAAACTAGGTGCTTCGCGATCGGCGCTCATCGGTGGTACCATCCCAGTTTTAACCGTGATTTTTGCTGGGCTAATCATTCAAGAAAATTTGGATATTGTGCAAATTCTGGGAGTCTTGTTAGTAACCTTTGGCGGGGCTGCTTTCAGCTTTGAAACAATGCGAAATCAGGTTAAACCCTCTAGTCCGACGAATTAAATGACGGGTGCATCCCAGTTTTTATTTTTTAATGAGAAAATAATTGTCATTGCGAGGAGGAACGACGAAGCAATCGCATGGACTCGCTCTGAGTTGGAAGATTTTGTGATTGCAACTCTAAGAGACGCACTCGCGTTCGCAACGCTTGCAATGACATGCAAAAAAGTGGGATGCTCCCTTAAATGACCAGTTCAATCAGTTTAGGTGTGGTGGGAGGTAAAGTAGCTCCCATCACTCTGGGCACCAATCCTGACGCAAATACGCCTAGTTACAACTTCTCTAAATCATCTGTGACAAACAAGATCCCCGGCAACTTTTACGAAGTCGGGGATCTCAGTTTTTACAAATAATTTAGGACTGCTGTATAGGCAGGGCTATTTCATTCTCATCTAGCCCACCTCAGAATAAATTCTGAGGCTAATAACAAAAGTCGTCTAAAGACGACTAAGAAAGGTTTTTAGTCCACTAAGCGTGGACTTAAGCTAAAAGCCTGTGAACTTTAGTTCTGGGCGGTTTATGTTTAGAACGAAATAGCCCTGGCTGTATAGGTGGAGATAACGCTTAATAGATTGAGTGAGCAATAATCAGAATAATTTGACTTGTAATATTCTTTTAGGGATTTAACCTGATACGAGTAGGTAAACACGTATATATAAGCAGTACGAGTAGCACTGACTCAAGCAATTTAGCACGAGTATTTGCTCACAGAGAAGATTAGCAAGGAGTTAAGACCATTGCAGCATGTTTTGGAACTAGGAGATGAAGAACTAGCAGAAGTATTTAGAGTAACCCGGTTTTTAAGCGTGGTAGACTCAGTAAGTGGGCAAGAATAAATTGAACTATATTACGTAATGTAAAATTAATTAAATTGACTTGTAGTAGACCTTTAGACCTTAAAATAGGGCTAGAGCCATTTACTACAAACCTTTAATTATTTACGCCCACTTACTTATTGTGTTTGGTGAGATGGTATCTTTATTTCTGTCAGTCTGTACTAGTGAATTTCGTCTGCGATCGCCCAGACCCCTAGAAAAGGATTTTCTTCCTTTTATTTACGCAATTCAACATCCGTCAAATATATAAAACAGCGAGGTAAAAATATACTTGAAAGTAGCCAATTAATTAGTTAAATCATGAAAAATTAAAATTATTTCATGAAAAAAATATCTAAATAATTAGAAAATAAAATCCAATATGTTTTATCATATATTTGGATAAAAACTAATTATTCGGCTATTAGCATGAGCTTAAAAACCTAATTGCTATGGGATTAATTCAGAGTCAATTGCAGATTTCTGTGTAAAATTATCAACACAAAAAGATAATTGCAAATTGGATTTATGAGGAAAATAAAATATCATCAAACCTTGATTTAATAAGAATATAAATTATTTAAATACCATTATTGATAAATTTTAAAATACATAAATTTATTACAAAATCAAAAAATAATGATATGATAAGGAGCGATATTTGAAAAAACAACAGGCATTTTTGAAATTGGAATTAATTGCTCTACTTGATGTCTACTATCTTCCCTCAAGCCAACGGCTTATACTGGCGAGACATCACTGGAGGTTGTGAACAAGATGATAGTTCGCAATGAGCCGTTTGGCTCAACCTCTAAATGTTTCTACACCTGGTCAGCGATTTCTTTTTAGACCAGTCCCAATTATTTATAGTCATTTGTGTGCTAAAAATAATTCGCTAAAGCTGAATAAAAACCATCTTTTTTGAGTAACAGATATCCCAGATGAACCGCGCAAACTAGTTTTTACTCCGAGTCGGCATAAGGCCATAGTTAAGGTGTAAACAGCTTGACGTTGTTGCTCTAGAAAGATGAAAAAACCTCAAAGAACTTAAAGGCTTTATAGATTACTTGCAACACAGTTGACTTTTGGGACGGAAACCGTCGTCAAGCTGGACTTGGTGATGTCTGTAATTTTCTGGTTAGATGCTCCAGACAGTTATAGTAACCACAACTAAATCTGCCTTGAACCTAGAAAATATGTGAAAATAGTAGTTTGGGCTACCACGGATTTCCTAGTTATCGCATACTAATATAGTCTGAAGTGAAAACATCGCCTTCAGCCAGGTGTATACTACCTATTTTCAATCCATTAAAAATTGTGTAAACGTGCTATTCAATTGTCTGTAATATGAGTAACGACATAGATCTGATCAAACGTCTTGACCCCAGTGCGATGGATCAGATCATGCTTTATCTGGCTTTTAGTGCCATGCGGACGAGTGGGCACAGGCATGGGGCATTTTTAGACGCAGCCGCAACAGCAGCAAAGTGTGCAATTTACATGACCTACCTTGAGCAGGGACAAAACCTGCGGATGACAGGGCATTTGCACCACCTGGAACCGAAACGGGTAAAAATTATTGTAGAAGAAGTCAGACAGGCTCTAACAGAAGGCAAACTATTAAAGATGCTGGGTTCTCAGGAACCGCGCTATTTAATTCAATTGCCTTATGTCTGGCTAGAAAAGTATCCTTGGCAACCGGGGCGATCGCGCGTTCCTGGTACCAGTCTGACAAGTGAAGAAAAAAGACAAATTGAGCAAAAACTTCCAAGTAATCTACCTGACGCCCAATTAGTTAGCTCTTTTGAGTTTCTGGATTTGATTGAGTTTTTGCACAGGCGATCGCAAGAAGACTTGCCACCCGAACACCAAATGCCTTTGAGTGAAGCCTTGGGTGAGCATATCAAGCGCCGTCTGCTCTACTCAGGAACAGTAACACGCATTGATTCTCCTTGGGGAATGCCCTTCTATGCTCTTACCCGTCCTTTTTATGCCC
>NZ_JAIVFR010000674.1 GCF_020829685.1 Nostoc sp. CHAB 5715
TTTCTTCTCCATAAGCAATACGCAGCAAGGTAGGAATAGTAATGCGTTGTTCTTTACCCAGTTTGGTTTTAAACAGCAACCACAGCATTAATCGGACTGCACCTTCATGTTGCTGCCAAATACTCATGACTGTGGTTAGCAGCGTTTTGGGAAGACTGCCGTATGGATAGAATGCGGTTCGCTCTTAACATGCTTGTTTGTTTAAGAAATATTGTGCCCATAAGCCTGCTTTTACTTTAAAAGTTAGCCCAATCAGATATTTGCAACCAAGATTGTCTTCTTGAAAGTGGTGCTGAATATCTACTAAGTGCCATAAGCGGCTATCTGTAATAGAGAATCCGTTAATTCGCCCTTGTTGAGGCCAGTCAATGCAGATAATCAGGGAGCAAGCTTGCTGGACAAGATTTTTCATTAAAGCTAGTTTGGCAGCTTTACTTAAATCTTTGCGTTTTTCCATCCCCAAATATTTCTCAATTTGTCGCTCATCGATCGCAAATTCTTGCTCCCAAGGTTGATCTAAGGCTGTAGCATAAGCTGCAAAAATTAGATGTATGCAAGCGGCTCTGATGTCAAGCCCCTCAACTGCTGCTAAATCTGTGGCCAAGTCGTTAACTTTAAATGGATCTTGGATGTGAAAAGCGATCGCACCTCGGCCTTGATTAATTTGTCGGCTGTAACTTATATAGCCTTCTTCATCGGTTTCCCAATGTAGCGATGTGCGTTGTGCTAGTACATTACAAGCTTCCCAAATAGCGATCGCTGAAGCAAATGGGTTATTCTTGCCGTTAGAAAACAAGTCTAAACTGCTAGCATCTCTCGGTTCTACTTTGCATCTCCCCTTTTTCGACTGCCAAGGAATCGGAGAATTAGTTGGACAAGCTATTACACATTGCGGTTCTGAATAATAGCCCTCACAATTATTACAAAGACCAGGATCAATCCAGTATTCATTGTCCTCTATTCTGATTGCACCCGTAGGACATTGGGGGCGGCAGTTGTCACATCCAACGCAACTGTTGTTAGGAATTGTATAAGGCATTTGGCTCTTTTCCCACTCTAATCGTTGAGATGTCTGGCTCAGGTCTCCCCTGGATGAGTCCTGTTTATTCATGACTCGCTACCACATTATCTTTCTGGCGAGAATAATCTCTTCTCACCAAACTCACTCCCCACATCCATATTTTGAGTCCGCATCCAATTGGAAGCTATTTAAGGCTTTAAAACCGAGCCGGATAAAACTTCTTTATTAACTATACATTTCATAAAAATAATGATTAATTTGTTCGTCTCGAGCTTAAAGAAAATCTTAATATTTATTTACAGCATTTTTCAGGTATTTAGACCACAGATGAGACGGGGAGTGGGGAGTGGGGAGTGGGGAGTGGTGTAGTTCAATTACTTGAAAAGCGCTGTAAATTTACATTTAATGAACATTTTAGCTTTGACCATAAAGTGTTTTTGGAAAATATTGAAGCCTGTTCTAATTGGATTTCATCTGATTTATTAATGATTTTAATATTTAATGCATGATAATATTCTGCTACTAAGTTTACAGTTTCTTCATAATTAGCTTTGCTTTTTTGATATAAACAAATAATATCTTTTGTCATCATTTAGCTAAATATATTAATTAAAAATAAATCAGAAATTGTTGGCTTTTAAAATACATATTGCATATATGAAAATGTAACTCATAAACATTTATTTTTGTATAATCCAATACCATTTACATAGATTTATCTGCCTAATCAAAAAAATATTTTAAAAATAATATAGTAATCCGCTTTGATTTTTGAAATTATTTGCGTAGGCGGGGAGTAGGGAATAGGGAGTAGGGAGTAGGGAATCAGGCTTTTCGAGGTGTACGGTGTTTATTCAAAAATCAAATAGGAATCCTATATTTTGAAATTCCTCTGTTAAAACAATGGGTGAGAGAGCGTGCAGTAAGAAGCTAATTCACAAATAAACGGTATTACGCAAAATTATTTATGTCATTGCGAGCGAAATGAAATGTAGCGTGCTCCTTTCCTACGGAACGCTACGCGAACAAAGAAGCAAGCTACGCGTAGCGTCTCGTAGAGAAGCAATCGCCAAACCCTTGCGATTGCTTCATTTCGCTTCGCTTCATTCGCAATGACAAATGTATATTTAATTTTGCATTAGTACCTGTATTAATTTTATTATGATAAATAATTGTCAATTAGGAGGATAATTAATGTGATCGCACTTTAATAGGACTTACGCACGCTCTACGAATTCTTGGCGTTCTTGGCGTCTTGGCGGTTCGATAAATTAAGCTTTTGGGCGATTTTTGCGTAAGTCCTGTTTAATTCAGATATAAACCCTAAAGTAAAAACTTAAGCAATTGCCAAATCATAATGTAAAACTAAGATTTCATCTGCTCTCAAAGTCGCCATTGCATATTCACAGCCTTGGGTATCAGCAAACTCGACTAAATAATGATATTCTTCTTCTTGCTCATACACTTCTACAATTGTCCCAACTTGCCCGCTGGGTAAGCTTTCGATAGAAGTATAATCTTCTTCCACTAGTTGTAATCTCTCAATGGGAATCGGCTTGAGTGTAGCAATAGTATCCAAAAGTTTAATTTTTTTCATTTAACTTCAGAAATGCAGTAATCAAACGTGGATAAAGATTATTAGCGGTAGTTTCCAAGATTGTCCGCAGCCTGATTCCGTCTGTATCAGGTACTATCCAATCTACCTTAAACTGTTGACCAAATTAACGGTTTGTTTTTTTAATTACGAATTACGAATTACGAATTATTTTAATGCTCAATCAAAACCAAACACCCTTATTAGATGCCTTAAAAGCCAATGCAGCAAGACTCCATGCGCCTTTTTACACTCCAGGACATAAACAAGGTGAGGGAATTTCTCAACCCTTGGCTGACTTATTTGGTAAAGCCGTCTTTCGCGCTGATCTAACCGAATTAGCAGATTTAGATAATCTCTTTGCACCCCAAGGCGTTATTCAAGAAGCACAACAACTAGCAGCTGAGGCATTTGGCGCTTCACAAACATGGTTCCTTGTCAATGGTTCTACCTGTGGGATTGAAGCAGCAATTCTCGCTACCTGTGGCACAGGCGATAAAATCATTCTGCCTCGAAATGTACATTCTTCTGCGATCGCTGGTTTAATTCTCTCCGGTGCAATACCAATTTTTATCAATCCTGAATACGATCCAGTTTTAGATATTGCCCATAGCATCACGCCTAATGCTGTAAAATCTGCACTCCAACAACATCCAGACGCTAAAGCAGTGTTGACAGTTTACCCAACATATTACGGCGTTTGTGGAAATTTGAGTGCGATCGCCAATATCACACATCAATATAATATTCCTCTACTTGTAGATGAGGCACACGGCGCACACTTTGCCTTTCATCCAGAATTACCGACTCCAGCTTTAGCCGCAGGTGCTGATTTAACTGTACAATCCATCCACAAAGTACTTGGTGCAATGACACAGGCATCAATGCTGCACATCCAAGGTGACAGGATAGATTGCGATCGCATCAGTAAAGCTTTGCAACTCGTACAATCTACCAGTCCTAGTTATTTACTTTTAGCTTCTCTAGATGCAGCGCGTCAGCAAATGGCACTCCACGGAAAAATGCTGATGTCTCGCACTTTGCAACTAGCTGATGAAGCTAGAACAAAAATCAGTCAAATTCCTGGATTATCTGTTTTACAGATTCCTGCTTATCAAGAGGGGTTAGGGGGATATTCTGGCTTTGTGGGTTTAGACGAAACGCGATTAACTGTCACTGTTTCTGGTTTAGGCTTAACCGGATTTGAGGCAGATGAAATTCTCGATGAAAAATTTGCTGTTACTGCTGAATTCGCCTCACTACAACATCTCACTTTTATCATTAGTTTGGGCAACACCCCAGCCGATATTGAGCAACTGATACAAAGTTTTACTATTCTTGCCAAAGAATATCGCCGAACCAACTTAACTGTTAAAAGCGATCTTTGGCAGGATATTTTCACTACACAGTGTCATGATTTATGTTATTCTCCCCGTGAAGCCTTTTTTGCTGTCAGTGAAATACTACCTTTAATACAGACCAATCAACGCATCTGTGCCGAAATCGTCTGTCCCTATCCCCCAGGAATTCCCTTGTTAATGCCGGGAGAAATCATCACCAAACCCGTCCTTGACTATCTGCAACAAATTCAGGCGATGGGAGGATTTATCACCGGTTGCAATGACACAAGCCTCAAAACTTTGAAAGTGCTGAAAATTTAATTTTTGTCCTCCCAAGACTCTTCACCTTCTACAATAA
>NZ_JAIVFR010000675.1 GCF_020829685.1 Nostoc sp. CHAB 5715
GTACAATCTCAAAAGCCTGTTCAGGCGAAATCGCCTGTTCTGGATTCTTGTAAAAACCCAGGATTTGAGACTTGGGGCGAACAATAATGCTTTGTCCTGTTGCACGTTTATCCCAGACAAAGCACGAGATGGTAATGTTGTCCGTTGCCCAACGACTACCCCGTTTATCCTTGCGAAAACAGAAGCGCGGCATGATGATGACAAGTGACGGCGGGTGTTGCTGTAAGAAATCAGCCCGGTCATCACAGGGTTCGAGAAAGCTGGTTAGAAGGAATGCGGCTACACCGATACGCGCTTTCTGGTAGGCATTCTTGATAATTGGTGCAGCAAACTCCGAATATGGTGGATTAGTGCAGATCCAATCGCACTCTGGCAAAGAATCCCATGACTGGGATAGTGTTGCATCCAAATGGTAATCAGCCGCTTTATGTGGATCAATATCGTTCGTCCACATTTGCTTGGTGTAAGGCCACACCGATAGTAATGATGCGATTGCTCCATGCCCCACACACGGCTCACCAATGACACCAGATAACGGAACATGACGTAGTAGCTCAGTTGTGAACCAAGATGGAGACTCGTAGAAGTTCAGAGGATGCCTACCAACAGTTTCTATTTTAGATGCACTTATATATGGTTGTGGTGTCAGTAGTTGCGTGACAATCATACTTCATCCTCACTAAATTCGATGTGGCTTAAAGTCTGAAGTTCAACAGCTAATCCACTTAAGAAATTTTGGAGTTCAACTGTTGCCAATTCTTTAGATATCTCTAGCTTTGGTCAACCCAGCTGCAACAGTCGGCTCGTGACAAGCGTAGACATAGATGGGCTGTTGGACACCGTTAACCAATCGCGTTTCCTGGCGATCGCCTAAGTGTGGGTAAAATGTTCTCACCCATGTACCCAAGTGTCCCCGGTAGTGAGTGCCGCTTAGGGGGACTTTCTTTCCAAGTTCGCTCTCTGCAAAGTTGACCACGCCTTGCCACTTTTCTTGTGTGCCGGAGAGTGACTGTCTGTTGTAGTCAGCTATCAGATTGGCGGCGAAGTCTTTGCAATTCTGTTCTATGTATGGGTTGAGTCTGCCACCGGTGAGTTCGGCTAAAGTCTTCATTGCTTTGACAAAAGTATCTAGCCGTTGCTCAACTGGAGGGAGGACTGGTACATGATTTTGGTTTTGAGATGCAATTGTGTTGGGTATCGCTGCAACGATTTCAATAAGTATCGTTCGGATCTGTGCGGCCACCTCCGATTGTTGTAATAACATCGCAATCCTGAGAGCGCCTAAAGGACTAAAAACTCTTGCTTTTGGTGTTCTGGGACTTAGACAGAATGTCTGTCTAACATCTTTAAGCGCCTGCCCCACAAGGGTTTCAGTTTCTTGGAGGTTAAATTCTTCTTGATTGCTTCTGTACAATTCTTTAATCGCTGATTCACTCACCTCGAAGTATTCTGCAATCTGTGCAGTGGTGGCCCAACCACTACCATTCCAGACAGCGAAAATTATTGCTTTAGCCTTGGAGAGAATAGATAAAGCTTTGTCGCTCTCAAAATTTGTTAAAGCTGAAGTCCTCAGTGTTCTCGACTCCAACAATACGGACTGATTTAAAGGTAAATTCATGTTGGCTCCTTGAAGAGGCAGGGGAAATAACTGGTTTATTAGTAAGCGACTTCGGTTGTCCAAGGAAATCTGCTAGAGTCCGGGTGTTGGGCTTCAAAAAAGATGAACTCGTTCTCGTCCCAGTCGAGATGAAGGGTAAGACGGATTTCATCAGGGTCTAATCTTTCAACACTTTTGCCTCGCCAGCAGTTAGCGCCTGTTAGCTCCCAGTTGTAAGATTCGGTGTAAATCTCTGCAATTACTGTCTTTGATGCCGCATTTTCAACTGCGCTGACTGAAGTAGGAATTTTCTGCTCTTTCTCATCAACTAAAAATAATCTCTATTCAGGCGGTATCTGAACAAGGCTGATAAAATACTTGATGATTTCTGGCACAGCTTGTTGAAGGATGACACGATCTTCATCCAGCGTGATTAGCTGATCCTCTAATGTTGGGTATGAAAATAGGCGATCACGCACAGAGATATTTCTCATCCTCACTCCAGAGATGCCCAAGCTTTTCTGAAGCTGTTGAATGTTGTCTCGGACAGTGTGGTAAAGAAAAAGGTCAGTTCCAAAATGAGGGACAAACATTTTACCCATGTCATAAAACTTAGCCCCAACATTTACCTCTACTGGGGCATCAACTAGCGGCTGTGTACCTTGGTTTAACTGTCTGCGAAGTCCTTTTCCTTCCACCCCTAACTCGTTGTATCTTTTTACTAATGCGTACATCCATGTTCTGCTGTAGCCAGTGATTTCCTCCACTTCTTCCGTTTTTTTTCCTTGCGCTATTAACCAGATAATCTGATACTGACGGCTTTCTATGCCATCTTTCGCTTGACGGTAACGTTTTTCTAGCTCTTCTAGACTCAGATGTGTGGTTACACTAATTCGTTTCGGCATTAGTCATTTTTGCACTCACTACTTTTATCGTAAGCGATTACCCGGACATGATATCACTCAACCCTGTTACCTTATCCGCAGACACCGTTGCCACCGCCGCATTATCCGACGCCAACTGCAAGTAGTCATAAGGCAGAATCACATCCTGTTGGTCAGCAAAATCCCCAACCACCACCAACTCAGTACTTCCACCCACATCCAACCGCAAACCACGCCGTGCAAAATCAAGATTAACCAACGCTGCATTACTGACATTCACCGTCACCTTAGCAGGTGCAGAACTACTAAACCCATCCGAAGCAACAACATCAAAACTCGCCGTTCCCGAATAACCAGCAGTCGGTGTAAACAAAGCAGAATGACCATCAGGAGTAAATGTCACTGCCCCATTCACCGGATTCATAATCCGGTAGAAAATTGCATCCCCTTCAGGATCAGTAGCTAATTTATCCAGTGCAACGCTAGTTGATAAATCAGTATGTGTCAGCACAGATGTAGAAGTGACAACAGGCGCACGATTCGCACTAAAGCCATAATTACTGCCGAGAATCTGCACATCAGTAGCATTTACGACACCATCTCTATTGAAGTCGTAAGTAGAATTATAATTGCTGCTTGCGATCGCCCCCGCTAACAATCCACTATCAACCCCATCAACCAACCCATCACGGTTAACATCACCAGCTATAGAGAGAGTGAGGGAGGCAGTAGGGGAAGTATTGGAGAGTGAGATTAAGTTTAAGCCAGCACGGTCAACTGCAAATAGTGCGTAACTAAGTAAGTCGGCGTGAAAAAACCAAACTATGTAAAGATAAATAAATACGGACAATGTATCTACCGAGGTGACTAAGAGATGGGCGCGTAGTTTTTGGGTGTTTTTGACCAAGCTGTTAGCTATTAGCTATTAGCTATTAGCCCGGTACATGCCTCGCTCTTAATGGGCGAAAAATTAATCTTGGGGAGGTTAATACCCCGCTCATATTGGGCGGCTTGTCTAAAACTAATCGCAAGCTCGCTAACCGCTAATCGCTTTTATTCGCGATCAGGACAAAACTCTATTAAACCTAAGAACTGCGGATGCACCACAGAAAGTCAAAGACCGAGCAGAGATAATCAGGTTAAATGCACATGGCTGGTACGTTGAAAAAATAGCTGCCCATTAAAACTTACCACCACAAACAGTCAGAGAAGTTTTGCATAAATGGGAAAAGCTTGGTATACAAGGACTTTGGGAGAAACCAGGTCGAGGGGGAAAACCGAAGTGCAAGGAGTCAGACATAGTTTTTTTGGAAGAATGCTTGAAAAAAGAACCACGCACATACAACAGTCTTCAATTAGCTCAAAAATTAGAAGGCGATCGCTCTATTAAACTGAGTCCCGACAGATTAAGACGGGTACTCAAAAAAAGGGGGTCATTTGGAAGCGAGTAAGAAAAAGTCACAAAAGTAAGCAAGACCCAAAAACCAAAGAAATAAAGCAAGCAGACCTAGATATGTTGGAATTATCTGCTGCCACTGGAGAAATAGACCTGAAGTATTTGGATGAATCAGGTTTCTGTATGTGGAGCGAGCCAAGTTATACCTATTACCAACGAGGTGAGCAAAAACGCTTAGAGCTTCACATTGCGCCGTGGGCGTAGATTAAGCATTATTGGGCTTCTTCAACCGTTAATCAGCTTTGTTTACAAAGCTGTTAGCTATTAGCTATTAGCTATTAACCCGGTACATGCCTCGCCCCTCGTGGGCGAAAAATTAATCTTGGGGAGGTTAATACCCCGCTGTTAGCTGTTAGCGGTTAGCTGTTAGCTAAT
>NZ_JAIVFR010000676.1 GCF_020829685.1 Nostoc sp. CHAB 5715
TACAACCGGATACCCTTCCATTCGTAAGCGAAACAAACCCCGGCGATAAAGATAATCCAGTGCTTCCTCTCCATCACGTACCACCACCACTTCGTTAGCTAAATGATTTTCCGACAAGGCGGCTAGGATTAATTCTGCATCGTTGGCGCTGTCTTCAATCAGCAGAATTCGCTTGAGTTCTTTCATTCGCCCTCCTTCTTTGACACTTTAGGTAGTGAGAAATAGAAGGTGGCTCCATTGTCAACTACAGCCTCTGCCCAGACTCGACCATTATGCCGATGAATAATGCGTTGCACGTTTGCCAATCCAACACCAGTGCCTTCAAATTGTGGGTCGCTATGCAGGCGTTGAAATACTCCGAATAGCTTGTGAACATATTGCATATTAAAGCCTACGCCGTTATCTTGTACAAAAAAGACAACTTCGTTTTCATTTTCAATACTGCCAACAGTAATTTCTGTTGGGTTTCGAGTCTGGGTATATTTTACGGCATTGTCTATGAGGTTACGAAGGACGAGCCGCAGCATGGAGGGGTCGCCCTGGATTTCTGGCAGTGGCTCTATGTGCCAATTGATTGTGCGTCCTGGGGTTTGGGTTTGCAAATCGCGTTTTATTTCTTCCACTAGTTGCTCCATATTGATGTTGATGTAACGCATTTCGGTGCGCCCCATGCGAGAAAATGTGAGCAACTCATCTATTAGTATTCCTGCCTGTTTGCTAGTTTCTGCAATTATTTTCAAATAACGCTGACTCGTTTCATCTAATGTACTTGTTGAGCTATGCCGTTTCTGAAGCAACTCTACAAATCCGGCGATGTGGCGAAGCGGCGATCGCAAGTCGTGAGAGACTGAATAGGAAAAGGATTCCAGTTCTTTATTGGCGGTTTCCAGTTGGATGGTGCGCTCTTGAATCCGTTGCTCTAGCATTTCGTTGAGTTGTTGCAGGGCGGCTTCGGCAATTTTGCGATCGTGAATATCGCTGGCGATGCCCACCCACTTGATAATCTGTCCGGCTGCATCTCGAAATGGCAAACCCCGCACAATATGCCAACGATAGCTACCATCAGAAACTCGACGGAAGCGAATTTCTATTTCGTAGTTTGTAGCGTTAGCAACAGCCTGCATCGAAGTTTTAAAGACGCGATCGCGGTCATCGGGGTGAATGATATAAATCCAGCCATAGCCGGTGGTTTGCTCCATTGTCAGTCCACTGTAGTCAAACCAGTATTGATTGCAATAAGTAATACCACCATTGCTATCGCCCATCCAAATAGCCTGCGGCGACACTTCTGTTAAAATTCGGTATCGCTCCTCGCTATCACGTAGCGCTGCTTCGGCAAGTTTGCGATCGCTAATGTCGGCGATCAGTCCCAGCATCCGCACTGCTTTCCCTTGAGCATTATGATAAGTATGACCCCGTGCCCAGATCCAGCGTAATTCTCCATCAACACGGCGAATGCGGCACTCAAAATCCCAGGTATCCTGATTAATTAGAGCAGTCTGAAATTTGGCATCAACCAAAGGGCGATCTTCAGGTAAGACATGCTCCAGGAACATGTTGTAAGTCCATTCGGGTAGGAGAGACTCGTAGCCAAAGATTTGGTCGTGTCGTAGGGAACGGTGAGCAGTCTGGTTGCTCAAGTCTATATCCCAGTCACCCAATTCTGCGGTTTGCAGCGCAAACTTTAGCCGCTCATTGCTCTGGCGCAACGCCTCCTCTGCCTGATTGCGATCGCGCAGCGCAGCTTGCTGTTCGCTAATGTCAGTAATCAAAGCCGCATACCCTTCAACGGTTCCCTCTTCATTAAACTGGGGAACGTAAATAGCATGAATATAACGTGTGCCACCATCTTTATAAGGAACTTGACTTTCAAAAGTGACCTGCTCTCCTGCAAGTACTTGTTCCACATAGGGACGAACTACTTTATAGGCGGGTTCACCCAAAACTTCCCAAATATGCTTTCCATAAACTTCTGCCGTTGAATGCCCAAACCATTCTTGATATGCTCGGTTATTGAAGCGGTAGCGTTGTTCTGAATCTACAAAGGAAATCAGAACTGGCAGCGTATCTGTAATCAAGCGAAGTTCTGTTTCTCGTTGCCGCAGTGCCTCCTCTATGCGCTTGCGGTTGGTGATGTCACGCCAGCAATCGATTGCACCGATAATCTGACCTTGGGAATCCCGAATCGGTACTACATTAGCGATCGCTGTAATCCGGGTTCCATCAGAACGTTCAATGATGCATTCTTCATCGCGGATTGTTTCACCGTAGCGCGTAGCACGGTATAAAGGCAGTTGTTCTGCGGTGGGGCGCGTTACACCATCAGCCAAAAACAGACCGTAGGACTGAACGTAGTCGTTAGAAGTCATGCCAACGAGGGATTCACCAGGTCTGCCCAAAAGCTCTTGCGCGAGTTTGCTGTTGGCGATGATTGGGAAATTAGGGGGGCCTCCGGTGATCGTAATTCCCTCTGGGACGTGTTCTAAGAGCATTTGCAGGATGCTCTGGGCAACTTCTGCTTGTTTGCGTTCGCGCAGCGCAGCTTGCCGTTCGCTTAAGTCAAGAACAAAACCAATGATTGTCCTATCTCCCTGCTTGACAAAGCCAATTAAGACGGGAACTTGAGAGCCATCTTTGCGGATGTATTCTTGCTCAAAGGGCTTACAACTCCCAGTAATTCTAAGTTCTTCAATTGCTCGTTCACTCACCTCAATATATTGGAGTGGAGTAATATCGCCCCAGCGGATTCGACCAGAGCGCAAATCCTCGCGTGTATAATTAAGCATTTGTAGAAAGGCATCATTGGCTTCAATGATTAAGCCGTTGAGATCAGCCACAATTACCCCGATAATATTAGACTCTGTTAAGCGACCAAATCTTGCCTCGCTTTCGCGTAGAGACTTCAGGCTGATCTCAGCTTTCTGTTGGGCTGTGCGGCGTGATTCGTTGAGCGAACTGATTAACCCTCCTGCCAGTATGAACACGATCAGAGGTACTAATCTACTTAGATTTGTAATGTTCTGCGGATCGAACGGCTTGAAAAAGAAGTAGTTGATTGCCAAAGTAGACAAAACGGTAGCAAGTAACCCCGGGCCCAAGCCTCCATACCAGGCACTCACCATCACCGCAGCAAAAAACAGCGCCGCAGGCGTTGGCGTGAGATATGGATTCAGCAGCAGAGTTGCCCCCAGTGCTAAGGCAACGGATAGCACAGCAATACCATAGTGCAGCAGTCGCTTTCTACTGCCAGCAACAATGTTTTTAGATTTCGATGCCCTCGCTTGATGAGCCATAACCCTACTCTGCTTCGGGAAAATACTGGTTTAGCAGGCTTTTGCCGGGTTCACCCATCTGCCGTAACATTTCTTTTATTAGTTTTAGTGCTATCTGTGAAGGCATTAGACCTCTTGCAAAAGTCCCTAACACCCCACCTCCAACCCCTCCCCAAAGCACCGGCTACGGTGTATACACAAGTCTGAAATAGTTTACTCACCTGGTTTTTCGCGTCAGTTTTACCCCACCCTAACCCTCCCCTTGGAAAGGGGAGGGAACTAGACCAAGGGGAGAGGAGCGTTTGCGTCAGCAAATGCGGGGTGGGGTTCTTTATTTTTGATTTATGCAAGAGGTCTACTGTATGCCTATTCTGCCAACGTTTGACTGTTTTGAATGAAACCTCTAATTTAGTAGCAAACTGTTTCTGAGAAAGATTGAGTTGCTGCCGAAGTTCCCGAATTAAATCTAAAATCTCCAGCCGCTTTGTTACAGACATCTCCTTTTCCTATTCTCTATAGCATGACTAGGATAGGACAGGTGTCTTATTATTTATCTCCTGCTGAGGGAATATTTCTCAGGTTATACCAGTAATACCATTTCACTTTAATAATGATACAAATACGCTCTTTTGGGGCATGGCAATGCCCATACGTGTCAACTTAAAGCCTGGGCGAATGGAATTCGCGGCTATACAGGCAAAGTCCGCCTCCGCGGACTAACGGAAAATTAAGGTTTTTTAACCCACGGAGGTGGGTTTTGTTTGTATAGACGCGGTTTCTAACCGCCCATTGCGCCTTAAGTTGACACGTATGGGCAATGCCATGCCCCTACGAGAAATCTATATGTATCAGGATTTTTGTGAATTGGTATAAGCTGGGTTTCGCTGTCACTCTAGGTAATCTTCTATCTTAAAAGGCTCAACGTTGGAGTTCAGAGGCTCAACGTTCGGGTTCAAAGGCTCAATGTTCGGGTTCAAAGGCTCAACGTTCGAGTTCAAAGGTTCAACGTTCGAGTTCAAAGGCTCAACGTTCGAGTTCA
>NZ_JAIVFR010000677.1 GCF_020829685.1 Nostoc sp. CHAB 5715
GATCGCCGCGACTCACGCCTTCTGGTAAAATGACCACTAAGCTGTTATTTGGTGCCATGTCTAAGCCTTTATTTATCGCTTGTGTTTCATCCAAAATTGATTCATAGCGACTATCAGGCTTAACTTGGGTAATGCCTTGAATAATCAACTGGGTGGCTGAACCCCGTTGTCTTCCCCTAGTGTCATCGTCTTCTTTGACGATGATGTAATCAAAAATTTGTGCTGCTAATTTGCCCAAAGTAATAAAGTCTTCGTCGCGGCGATCGCCTGGCCCACCAATTACACCAATCCGTTGCCCTGTAGTCCAGTTCCGCACAAAGGAACCGACAGCTTCATAACTGGCTGCGTTGTGGGCATAGTCTACTAAAGCGTGGTAGTTGCCTAAATTAAATAAATTCATCCGTCCTGGCGTTTGACTAACTGAAGCCCGGAAGGTCTTCAAACCAGCACGAATCTGCTCAATTGTGACGTTTTGCACGAATGCTGCTAAACTTGCTGCTAAAGCGTTGGCAATCATAAACGGCGCCCGTCCGCCCATTGTTAAAGGTATATTTTCTGCTCTTTCTATGCGGTGTGTCCAATCACCTTTAACAATTGACAAATAGCCATTTTCATATATTGCTGCTACTCCGCCCTTTTGGATATGCTTTCGCACCAATTCCGAGTCGGGGTTCATTGTGAAGTAAGCAATATTAGCCTTAGTTTTTTCTGACATGGCGGCGACGCGGCGATCGTCGGCATTGAGTACCGCATAGCCATCCGGGTATACAGCTTCCGCTACTACACTCTTAAGGTTAGCTAACTGCTCAATGGTATCTATATCACCGATTCCTAAGTGGTCGGCGGCTACATTTAATACTACTCCCACATTTGCTGCTTCAAAGCCCAATCCAGAGCGGAGAATGCCACCGCGAGCCGTTTCCAGTACCGCTACTTCTACTGTGGGATCTTGGAGGATGACGTGGGCGCTTTGGGGGCCTGTGTTATCGCCAGCTTCTACTAAGTAATCACCGATATATGTTCCATCTGTAGTGGTATAACCTACTACTTTACCCGTTTGTTTATAAATATGTGCTAGTAGTCGGGTAGTAGTAGTTTTACCATTAGTACCAGTAATACTAAGAATGGGAATTTGGCTAGATTGCTCGTTGGGGAACAGCATATCCATCACTGCACCAGCGACGTTGCGGGGAATGCCCACGCTTGGGGCAACGTGCATTCGGAAGCCAGGAGCGGCGTTAACTTCGACAATCACGCCATCAACTTCCCGCAGAGGACGGTTAATATCCGAGGTGACGATATCGAGTCCGGCGATATCTAAACCGATAATTTTGACTACCCGTTGTGCCAGCCAACGGTTTTCTGGGTGAATTTCATCGGTACGGTCTACGGCACTACCACCTGTACTTAAGTTTGCCGTTGCTCTGAGATAACAAATAGTGCCTTTGGGTGGCACGCTATTTATGGTATAGCCTTGCCTTTCTAAGAGTTGGTAGCTGGTGCGGTCTAGTTCAATCTTGGTTAGAACGTTATCATGTCCTTCACCGCGATTTGGGTCAAGGTTTGTTTCCTCAATCAGTTCGGAGATGGTGGATCTGCCATTGCCAATGACATGAGCCGGGACGCGTTCGGCTACTGCTACTACTTTGCCATTTACCACTAGTACCCTGTGGTCGCGTCCAACGTAATATCTTTCGACAATAATTGATCGGGAAACCTGTCTAGCAGCTTCGTATCCGGCTTCAGCTTCTTCCCAAGTTCTGATATCAATGGTGATCCCACGTCCATGATTGCCATCAAGGGGCTTGATGACGATGGGATAGCCGCCAACGAATTCAATGGCTTGTTCCAAATCGTCTAAGAAGTTAATCACTGTACCTCTAGGTACTGGCGCACCAGCAGCAGCGAGGATACGTTTAGTGGCTTCTTTATCGCAAGCTAGTTCTACGCCCAGAATGCTGGTGTTGTCCGTCATTGTGGCCTGCATCCGCTTCTGATTCATGCCGTAGCCCAGCTGAATCAAAAAGCGGGCTTCCAGTGGCATCCAGGGAATACCTCTTTTTTCTGCTTCTTTGACGATCGCTTCAGTGGAGGGGCCTAAGGAAGCATCACGAATGAAGTCTTTCAGGTCTTGGATATCTTGCTCTAGTTCTGCCTTGGGATAACGGCCTCGATCAACGATACTCTGGCACAGCCGCACTGCTGCTCGTCCAGCGTAGCGTCCCGCTTCCTCATTCTGATACTCGATCACTACTTGGTAAATTCCGGGTGTGGCAGTTTCGCGGGTGCGACCAAAGCCAACATGCATACCAGCTAATTCCTGGAGTTCTAGGGCTACGTGTTCTACGATATGACCAATCATAGTGCCTTCTTTGACTCGCATCAGAAAACCACCACGACAGCCAGGAGAACAATAATGACCCTCCAGACTCGGCAGCGCCTCAACTAGTCCTTCATAAAAGCCAGGGATTTGATTCGAGGGCGTCTCGGCAAGGTTTTCTAAATCGAGGCGCATGACGATCAGCTTGTGGCGTCGAATGCTCCAATAGTTTGGGCCGCGTAAGGTCTGGATCTTGAGGATTCTCATGGGAATAGGTAGATGGAGATTCGGAACCAAAATTCTAGTTTCTTACTGGAATTGACCGCTAAACTGTTCGTTGCAAACAGTTTTTTCTTTTTACATACTATTCTCATCATTTTTCTACAACAAGAAATAAATGTGCGGTCAACCGATTTTGGATTTTAGATTTATGATTTTGGATTAAAAGAGACAATTAGGGTACTTAGCTCTCTTAATTTGAGATTTACGATCGCAAAGGCTTAACGAGTCCTTGAAGTTTTTAGATTTGTTTCGCCTACTTTCTGGCGGCATCTGCCAAAAAGCTCTTTTAATCTAAAATCCGTCTTAAAAAGTTTGCTAGGTCGGTAAACCTTCCTTATAACTTTTTGCAAAATCCAAAATCTAAAATTTGTGGCCAACTCAGTGTAACCTCAGATACTTTATCCCGTCAGCTGGAGATCCGATGTACAGCAGGTAACACAGTGCGCTGGTACAAGTGGAAGCGATCGCCGTAGCTGAGGATATGGAGACGTAAATTATGCACAGTTAATGGTTCATTAGCACCGACATGGGGTTCGTTAGTGTGGGTGGCTTCAGTGGGATCAACAATGGTGACACTGCCTTTACCCATAACTTGTAGCCAACCATCACGTTCAAACACTGCACAAGTATCTTCGTCAATGCCAATACCTAAGCGATCAGGGTGAGCGGCGATCGCACTAATCAGCCGTCCCATGCGATTACGGTTGTGAAAGTGTTGGTCAACGATTACTTCGGGAATAAATCCTAAACCCGTTGCCATATCAACTAGGGAACGATTTGGCGACTCTCCACTACCGCCGCCAGCAATCATGTGATGCCCCATCACTGCTGCTCCTGCACTCGTGCCTGCTAAGGTAAGTTGCCCCGCCCTCACACGCTGGCGAATAATTTCCATTGCTGGCGTATCTGCCAATACACCACAGAGACGCAGCTGGTCGCCTCCTGTCAAAAATACCCCACTACAGGCTTCTAAGGATGCTTTGATCTGGGAGGATTCACACTGTTCCCGTTCGCGGATGTCTAAAATTTCTACCTTCTGAGCACCCATTTCTTCAAAAATGCGAATATACCTACCACCGATGATGGCGGGTTCGCGAGAGGCAGATGGAATAATTGTAATATAAGCCTTACTAGCACCGGCGCGTCCAAAAAAAGTTCGTAGGATTTCGCGCCCATGAACTTTATCTTCTGCACCTCCGATAACCAGAACGGCGGTTTTAGTTGCTTGGGGTGTCCTCATTTCTAGCGATTTAGCTTGTAATTGCGGCATTGTGTTTCTCCTGTCAACAACTTCAGGAGCCATCGCCTTGGTGAGGCAGACGCGCTCTTATAGGGGGTTTCCCCCATGAGCGACTGCCAAAAGGGTTCCCCGGCTTGTGGCAAATGGCGTGTGAATTTAACAAGGTTCAGTTGCAGCCATGATTTTTGCGCTTTGCAACTTTTGAGAGGACACTTTTTGGAAGTTTGGAACTGGGTCAGCCACTCTCCAAATTTTCGCTTAAGCTCGCGTTGCCTCAGTCTAAAGTGTTCCTTCCCATTCCTCAAAGCCAACGCCTTGTTTTTCATCTGTCCACTTACAGCAGGGCAAAATAGTCTTTATCGGGCTAAATTGCCGCTTTGAGGTTGAGGACGAGCAGTTGAGATATCGCTTGTTTCTTAGGCTGGCTTGGGGATTACTGGATGTTGTTAACGTGTTAAGATTATTA
>NZ_JAIVFR010000678.1 GCF_020829685.1 Nostoc sp. CHAB 5715
TTTCCCAATATATTCACTTTCGCAATCAATCAACTAATTTATCTAAAATTAACCAATGTCAACCTAGCCAAGACCATTATATCTTCGCTCAAATTCTGATATATTTCAAAATATCTCCAGCTTTTTCTTTTTGATCCAGTAATTGTAGCCGCGCCTGTAATAAGCCCTTAAGCGCAGTCTGATTTTCTGGTTCCCTTTGCAAAACCAGTTCATAACCCCGTACTTCGTCTTCCAGTTTTGATTTTTGGTCAGCAGAGGTCAAAGTGCCTTTGGTGCTAGCGGTATTCTGGTTTGAGGGTGGCGTATTATTAAATGCTCCAATTATGGGAATCACCGAAACACCCACAAAAGCGAGAATTGCCACCGCCAAGACGATTTGAACTATCCAACGATTGCGCGGTTGAGACACAGTTTTGTCTTTCTCCTAAATTTTAATGACATTATCATTTACACAAATCGTAAAGTTAAAAATTTCCAAAACTTTGCGGAATACCGCCAATTGCCTGTGAATTTTATAACAATTAACTATTTACACTGCTAAAGTAAGTGATGACTTTAGGAGGAGCCGTCAGAATTGTAGCTATGATATGCTTCCGAAACTAGTGTAAAGGCGCTAAATTACACATTTAGTGTTTATACACTCAATTTAGCGCCTTTAGTATTGTATAGAGTACCCTAGTGTGACTTTGTGAAAAGCAAATATACTTTCATCAGTCGCACAAATGCTCTTTCCAGCTGCCTTTGTAAAATCCCACAATGGGATGTGTCTGTGCCGCAAGGAGTTTTTATGAATTCCGACCTGATGCCGTTGCCTGAATCCTCCAATTCTTCTGCCTCTAACCAGGGCCCAACTAACATAGGGGCAGCCGCTAATGTTCGCATAGCAGCCAAGTCCTCTAAAGAAGTTGAAAATTCGCCTGTTAACCCCATTGAGACTGACTCAAATGGGAACTTAGTCAATCGACAGCAACCGATTCCGCCTCCCAGTGAGCCGATGCAATATCGAGCGATCGGGTTAGTTAGGGGTCGCTATCATGCTAGCAGCGAACAATTTACTCAAGGTACGCTGCTGACTACCGATGGTGTAGAACTCAATGCCGTCCTCCTAGGTCGGATTATGAGCTTAGTCAAGAATCACCTAGACTTAGAAAAAGAACACTTGTGGGTAGTATATCCACGTACAAGACAAGAGAATGATACCTTGCACATCCAAATCGTCGGAGTTTGGGAGCCAGAAAATCTGGCAAAAAACTCAACAGATGAAGACGAGTCAGACTTGGAGTTGCAAGAGTTACAAACACCCGATGATGGCTTATCTGAAAACTCTGAACTAAGTACAATTTCCGTAATTCCCTCATCAGAAGTTACAGATGGTGGTTTTTCTGTTCGTGGTGAGGTAGTATACCAATCTTTTGACGCTAAGAGCTTGGTAGTCAAAATTAGGCAGGCTGCACGCAAACCAACTGAGAAACCCAAGTATTTTAAGTTGAAATTGAGGGGTGTGCTGACCACCAAAGCAGTAGGAAAGTTCTGGGACTTCCAAGCCAAGCGAGAAGCTGACGTTTTGATAGTAGAAAAAGCTGAGGCGATCGCTGACTTGCCCAAAAAACGTAAACCACCATTCAAAGGTGGCGGTGGCCCTCGTGCTGGCGGTGGCGGTGGTGCTGGTGCTAGAAAACCATTCCCCCCCAGACGCAGTGGCGAAACCCCACGTCCTATCAAGAAAACAGGCGCAGGCGGTGACACCTCTGTAGTGTCAAAACCTATACCCAAAACACCCACTCCTAAGCCCATCAAGCGACCGAAACCGACTCAAGAGTAGAATTGGGAATTGGGCATGGGGCATGGGGCATGGGGCATGGGGCATGGCTCAGTAATCAGAAGTTCTTATTCTGCCTCCCCTGCTCCCCCTACTCCCCACTCCCCAGTATCAAAAATCCGTCCTACGGTCTTGGGGTAGAAAAGATCGCTCCATCGGAATTGGGGAAACTGGTTCTGTTAGGGTAAACGTACCTGCTTCGATCCACTTTTTCAACTCTAGGGCGACTTGTTTAGAAAAAAACAAACTCGCTAAGGGGGCAGAGCGTACTGCTTTGCCCTCAATGGTGATCCGCCCAGATTTGAGTTGAGCGTAACTCACTAAACCAAAAGTGGGACGGACGCGCCGGGGAATGGAAAAATCCACGATTGGGGCTACTAAGTCTTGATCTTGGACGGCACAGTGTTCAACTACTTGTTCATTTAATACAGGCAGTGGTACACCAACACCTAACATCAATGAGGGGCCATAACTTTTGAAGTAACATCCACGCACCCAGTGAGCATCCATTTGCTTGGCATCACCAATTAAAGCTAAAGTGGCGGAAGGCCCAATCGGTGTACGATTAGCTAAACGCTTTTGTAAAGGGAAATGCTGAGTGCCTTCCCAAGCGACATAACCAATACCACCGCCTAAAAAAATTCGAGTCCCTATACCAACGAGTTGTAAATCGGGGTCGTTGAGTAAGGGGGAAATAGCACCTGGGTTAGAGTAAACGGCATTCCCCAGACGCGGTTGTAAAGGGCCGAGATAGGTGAAGAGGGGGCGATCGCCACCATTTACCCCAACAATAAAATTTTGATAAAGATTGCGCGGATTAAATAAATAAAACTGATTAATCGTTTCACTGGTAATTGTAGTTTCAAAAGTTGCTCTGGGATAACAATCTGTTACTTGTCCTTGCGCTTTTACGTTTATAGATTTACCCGCAATCAAATCTTCGATTACATGACCGCCGCCACGTTCTCGGACTTCTTCCCCGTCCGTCGTCTCCACAGCAGAACTCGCACCCAAATATAAATCTACTGCTCCAAAACCAGAGTATGCTGGCACACCATCTAACCAGCATCGGCGAATTTTTATCGGGGGGTCAGTGTGTCCGAGATTGATAATTGCACCACTTGATTCCATCGGCTCAAATGTGCCAGTGGTAATTACATCAACTTCTTTAGCAGCTTTAGTAACACCGATTTCTACAACTCGTGCCTTTAATTCTTCAGTTGTCAACACTACCGCACGTTGGCGGCTGATTTTTTCGTTAATTTCTGCAATTGTTCGCATTTTATCAGTGCTAGCGCTTCCTGCTGTCTTCCTTTTTGAAGGATATCTTGATAAATCACAGACTCTTGCATAATTTCCTCTCGAAATAGTTGTCGCCAATCTCTGCGCGACAGCTTAACACCCCACATAGGGTTAAAATTCCCAAAAAAACAATTCAAGTATTGCAAAGTCCAAATCATATATTTTTTGAGGCCTGCACGCTACCTATGTCCGAAATATTTTTCCTATATACGTAATACTACTATAGATAAAGTATTGTATTATTCATAAAATGTATGTATGGTTAGGATTGACTAGTACAGCTTGGCGAAATGATTTTACGTCAACTGAAAGAAACATTTCTAGCTTTTGTAAGCATTCTAAGCCAACTAGTCAATCGTAAAGTGAGAGATCAAAGCAGATGCTAGAAGGTTTTGGGAAGGTAATAAAAAAGATGTCTCCCCAAAAGTCACAAGGCTAGCTATTTATAGTGAAGCTACTCTCTGGCGAACTTATCTTTACTTCTACCCCCTGAAAACAATTCTACTTGTTGCGATTCATTATATTCCTACACTCCACCCGATAACGAATTGAGTAAGATGCAATGACTACTTCTGAATTAGCTAATTTTGAGCAAAAAAACCAAAGTAAGATTTCCAATAGAATTGAAAATTTTTCCTCTCCATCAGATGAGAAAAAGTTGTTTAACTTGAAGGTAATAGAATATTTATTACTTACAGCTTTTGTATCTTCTGGACTCTTTATTATTTTTCTTTCAGATGATAAAACAGTTGTAATCTCTGGAGCAGTATCTCTAACTTTTGTGTTTTTTTTATTGCTGATCAATAGACAAGTATTTCAGAACTATAAGAAGGCCGCTTATCAGTCTGAACTCACCAAAAAAGCTGAACTCTATAGTTATCTATTGACCAATCCTAATTCCTGGGATAAAGATACGCTGACTCTAACAAGAGGGAAGGCTTTACAATACAGCCAAGACTTGATTAACGATTATAAAAGAATTAGGAGTTTATCAAGGAATCTTTACTATAGTTTGCAAATTGCGACAGTGATTTTATCAGGAGTCACACCAATTTTAGTTCTAGTAGACAAATTAGAAGTAGGACAAGCTTGGCTCAAGTGGCTCCCTGTACTTTGCCCAGCTATTGCTTCTATAGTTGCCAGTATAGTTACCTCTTTTCCATTTCCAAAGAATTCGCTTGCTGCT
>NZ_JAIVFR010000679.1 GCF_020829685.1 Nostoc sp. CHAB 5715
GACTACGCTGGAGATATCGGCGAACCAGAAATTGAAATTGCCATTGACAAAGATAAGAAAACTCTCTCCATCTCCGATAATGGTATCGGGATGACCGCAGATGAAGTTAAGAAATATATCAATCAGGTTGCCTTTTCTAGTGCTGAAGAATTTATTCATAAGTATGAAGGCAAATCAGATCAACCGATAATTGGTCACTTCGGTCTTGGTTTTTACTCTTCCTTCATGGTGGCGCAAAAGGTAGAGATTGATACACTGTCATACCAAGAAGGAGCGCAGGCGGTTCATTGGACTTGCGATGGTTCCCCAGCTTTCACCCTAGAAGAATCGCCCCGGACAACTCGCGGCACTACTATTACTCTCAGCCTGCAAGGAGAAGAGGAAGAATTTTTAGAGGATGCACGAATTAAGAATCTTGTCAAGACCTACTGCGACTTCTTGCCAGTACCAATTAAACTTGATGGCGAAGTAATAAATAAGCAAAAAGCACCGTGGCGAGAGTCTCCGAGTAATCTGAGTCAAGAAGATTATTTAGAGTTTTACCGCTACTTGTATCCTTTTCAGGAAGAACCTCTGTTGTGGGTACATTTAAATACAGACTATCCCTTTATCATCAACGGGATTCTGTATTTTCCCAAAATGAGGCCAGATGTAGATGTTACGAAAGGGCAAATTAAGCTATTTTGCAATCAAGTTTTTGTTAGCGACAACTGCGAAGAAATTATCCCGCAATTTCTGATGCCAATGCGGGGTGTGATTGATAGTACCGATATTCCCCTGAACGTATCGCGTAGTGCATTGCAAGGCGATCGCACCGTGCGGCGAATCGGTGATTACATTGCCAAAAAAGTAGGCGATCGCCTCAAAGAACTTTTCCGCGACAACCGCGAACAATACATTAGCGCCTGGAAGGATCTTGGTACTTTTGTAAAATTCGGCGTTCTCAACGACGAGAAATTCAAAAAACAAATTGAAGATATCATCGTCTTCCGCACCACCGCCAAGCTGACAGAAAAAGTTGCTGCCCAAACTCCAGCAGTTGAGGTACAGTCTTCAGAAGGGGATGCTTGGCAAGATGTTACTCCTACTTCAGCCAGTGGTGAAAACTCAGCACCCAGCGCTCCTTACACCACACTGAAAGAGTATCTAGAACGTAACAAAGAACGTCACGAAAACCGGGTTTTCTACAGCACTGATGAAGCAACCCAAGCTACATACATAGAACTGCACAAAAATCAAGGCTTGGAAGTCCTGTTTATGGACTCCTTCATCGACACCCACTTTATCAACTTCCTAGAGCGGGAATATCAGGATGTCAAATTTACGCGGGTAGACTCAGATTTAGATAATACCCTGCTAGAACAAGACAAAGCTACGGAAATTGTTGATCCCAAGACGAACAAAACTCGGAGTGAGACAATCAAAGAGTTATTTGAGAAATCCCTCAACAAACCCAAACTCAACATCCGCACCGAAGCTTTGAAATCAGACGATCCTCAAGGAACACCACCTGCGATCGTGCTTCTACCAGAGATTCTCCGCCGCCTGCGAGAAATGAACGCCATGATGCAGCAGCAGTCAGCAGAGTTTCCCGAAGATCACATTTTGCTAGTGAATACTGCTCACCCGTTGATTCAAAATCTGGCAAATCTTAACCAAGGTAGTATTATTCAAGGTGAAGGTCAATCGCCTACCGATCAGTTAGTGAACTTGATTTGTCAACACGTTTACGATTTAGCGTTGATGTCTCAAAAAGGATTTGACGCTGAGGGAATGAAATCCTTCGTCGAGCGATCCAACGAGGTACTCACCAAGCTGACGGAACAAGCAAGTAAGTAAGAATAGAGACGCGATTAATCGCGTCTGTACAGGAGTTTGGAGTAGAGACGCGATTAATCGCGTCTGTTAGGAGTTTGGAATTCTTTCTCCCCCTGCTTCCCCTGCTCCCTCATATCCCTACTACCCACTCCCCACCTTTCAAGGGTAGGTTTTTTGGAATCTCAAAAATAGTTGAGAAAATTCTCAAGTATTTAACGTAGTTTGGTCGTTTCAGGATTTAAGCATCGGCTGAAATGGTCAAAAAATGACCAAATACAAAATACCTACCTTTGTAAGCCACTCCCCACTCCCCACTCCCTACTCCCCACTTCTGTTGTCTAAGACCTAAAATGGAAAGGCTGTATTAAAATAACAATCTGGAGATACTTGCTATGTCGCGTCGCTGTGAACTAACTGGTAAGAAGGCAAATAACGCTTTTGCAGTTTCCCACTCCCACCGCCGTACTAAACGCCTTCAGCAGGCCAATCTGCAAAGCAAGCGTGTTTGGTGGGAAGGCGGAAATCGCTGGGTGAAGTTAAAGCTGTCTACCAAAGCAATCAAAACCCTACAAATTAATGGGTTAGAAGCAATGGCAAAAGAAGCTGGTATTAACCTGAATCATTACTAAGTAATGTAGATTTTATAACCTGAGACTTTCGTAACTTGAAATACAGGTGATTCGTAGGGACGCACAGCTAGCTGTGCGTCCCTACTGCTTGTTTTTCAGAACTGAAGTTAAACGGCTCTGTACCCAAAATTAATTACGAATTACGAATTATTCAGTCATTGCTGTTGTATCTGCTTTTTTACCCAAAGACGAAAAGACTTGAGCGTTGCATTTCTACCTGCTGTTGTACTTTGCTCCAGATATTGGGGAATCGTTTCAATTAGTTTAAATTTAGGAAAATTTAGGCTTTGCTGAGACTCTACATAATGCCCGTCTTGCAGAACATTAATTTGGAGCTTTCCTTTATCAAAACGCCAAAGTTCAGGTACTTTTAAAGCTTCATAAATATTAGGATGAGTACGAGAAGTAATATCAACTTCTAGAGCTAAATCTGGAGGGGGGTCTACTGTTAAATCTAGCCGCTTCTTGCCGCGAATCTTGGCTTCATTTTTTATATAAAAACACTGGTCAGGTTCTATACCTTGAGCCATTACTTGATTTTTGAAAGTGGTAGAACCAAGACTGATAAACTCAGTATTTAGCTCTTCCAGAAGGGCTTTGACTAAATCACCAATAATTTCTTTGTCATATTCATGTTCTGGCAGTGGTGCCATAATCTCCAGTATTCCTTTATCATAAGCAATTCGTGCAGCACGGTGTTCACCTAAATCCTCTAGAATTGCTTCCAATTCCTGCCAGGTTACATCTTGCAGTAGCACTCTTTGTCCTGGTGGAACATGGATGCGCTTTAATTCCAACAACATCATCTCCACTCCCAGTAGCTCAAACCTAAATTTAGCTTACTCTAGTTAATGCGACAATTGTTTGCTGCTTCATCACTAAATTGTCGGATGTTTGGACATGCAGCAGTTTGTCGTTGGATCTCGTCTGTTTAAAAACCCCTTTATTGAAGTGTACGGGGCGATCGCTCCTAGAAAAGCGTAATTTAAAGAAAAAACCTCTGAAACCTCCAGAGGTTTTGGTTCCTGATTTAGTTTCTACTAGTTACTACAATTTGTCCTCAGTCATTTCCCGATAATGAAGGAAATTATTTGATGTCAAGTACTCATATCTAAAGGCTGATTACCAGGAAATCCTGAGAGGGATACCTTGTTGATAGCGCAATCAGAAAGAGGCGATAAATCGCTTTTCTACTTATCGTTTTAGTCGCAATTTGTGATTAATTCTTTGCCTGTGGCTGCGAACCAGGAATCGTTATATCTATTGGTGTCACCTTTGCTGCTAGCTGCGTCAATGGCGGTTGAATGGCGGTTTGATTCCCCACCACTAGAGTCACGATCTTTTCTGGTTTGAGGTATTCTCGTGCTACTCGTTGCACATCAGCTGCTGTGGTGGCGGCGACGGCTTTTTGATAGCGAAAAAGAAAATCAGCAGGATAGCCGTAATATTCGTATCGCATCAATCGTGATAAGGTTTGGCTGGGGTCTTGAAAGTTGAATACAAAGGAGTTGAGTGTAGACTCTTTCGCAAAAGCTAGTTCTTTTGCTGTAACTCTTTGACTTTGGATGCGCTTGATTTCATCTTGTAAGGCTTTGACAAACTGCACGGTAGCATCCGATCGCGTTTGTCCACCAGCAATAAACATGCCAGGATAGTCGAAACGAGGACTCCACTCGCCATAGACAGAGTAAGCTAAACCTTGACGCGATCGCACTTCATTAAATAAGCGTCCACCAAATCCACTTAACACCCCATTCAATACATCCAGCGCCGGATAATCAGGATTGTCAAACCGTCCACCTAAATGTCCGAGAAGCACACTACTTTGCGTTAGTTGTGGCTGATTG
>NZ_JAIVFR010000067.1 GCF_020829685.1 Nostoc sp. CHAB 5715
CCAAAACGCTCAAAAGATATCACCACGCTCTATGAGCAAACGTGGTGAGTTTGGGAACCTGTGCAAACAGGATATTAAGGCTGTAAGGTCTTAAGAATCTCCTCGCCTTTAGGCAGGAGAGTGTCAATAAAAATAGAAGATTGGCGGCTACCAGACAAATTGATGCCCATCGATTTTGGTATGCCCCGCGTAATTAAATCTACGTTTAAGCATCTTTACACCCGATTTATCAAGGAACCAATGAGTGTTTATGGAAGGGAGTAGGGAGTGGGGAGTGGGGAGTGCGGAGATGAGGGAGATGAGGGAGATGAGGGAGATGAGGGAGATGAGGGGAGAATAACCCATAACACATGTCCAATCCCCCACTCCCTACTCCCTACTCCCCAATTTAATGCAAACTTCGTTACAGCAATTTGATTTATTAGCAGAGTAATCTGTAATTACCCTCCGATTGCTTAACCAGACCGCCCTATGATAGTTAGTGGCGGTTTTTTTAGCTGATTAATTTGTTATCCAAAAACTTATACGGATTTAGGATCTGGAAATTAAGATTGGGTATTTTGTTCAGACATGAGCAAAGTTTGGCGATAACTCCTACACTCTACGCCACCTTCTAAAATATTTTTGACTCTACCTATATATAGATTGACAAAATTGCTGTGATACTAAATAAACTGTAAAATTTAAATTCTAAAATATTTGTTTAGTGGTATCACTGAACCCATGCTGCACAACACAGTTGATGCATCTGTATTTATTCGGTAGCTATCGTTGGTCACAAAAATTATTCCTATCCATTTTTTGTCTAACGTCAAATCTTTTTGTGTATAACTACGTATAACAATCAAAAGCACTGAATATTTATCAGTGCAATTGCTGTTTTGTGTCCTGTATCACAAATTAGCAATTCCAGTAAAATGACCTTATCAAAGGCGTTTTAGGATGTTATACTGATGAAGTATCGGACAAATATGTTTTGCTAATTAATCTTTAAGCAGCGAAAAAATGTAATTTATGATGCTGTCAACGTTGGCTTTGCGTATGCGAACCATTACACCATACAGGGAAACATCTGAAAATATTAATTGCAAAATAAAACATGATTTGTTTGCTTGTAACTTTGTATTAAGAACCCCATGTATAAAAAGGCTATTATGACAGTTATAGAACTGGTTTAGATTGTAGGATGCTACACATTCTACAGTTTAAAAATAGCTAACATACCGTTAAGACTCTCAATCAGAGAGTAGACCTATACAGTGTTACGAAGAACTTCAATTTTGTATGAATTCAAATAGCCAGTCTGCCAATACCGACACATATTCCCAACGTTTGGCAGACATTGTGGGAACTGCGATCGCTTTGTTAACTCTCACCCTACCCGTGTTTGTCATCGGCCACTATTCTTCAACTAATGTTCAAATCAACCAGCAACCCTTGGTTCAAAATTTCAAAGGAAGTCAAGATTGATAAAGCTTTCCAGTAGCATTTCACCACGAGGAAAGCTACAAAAGAAAACTGATTTTGAGAAAATCTTTCTAGATTTGCCTCTAGTTCATCAGGAATAAGCTGAAATCTGTATTGTGTGACTCCAGATTTTAGTTGTCTTGACAGAGTACGGGCAGAAATAAATCCCTTCAACAGCAATTAAGGGCAGTAGAAAATAATACCATCTTGCAAAAAGCGTTGCGAAGTAACTTGGCAACGCTTTTTCCATTTCAATAGGAGTGGCAGAGATAAGAGGGATGAGGGAGCAGGGGGAGCAGGGGGAGCAGGGGGAGCAGAGGAAGAAAATTAATGACTAATGACCAATGACCAATGACTAATGCCCAATTTCTTGGGAAGAGATCCATATTGCCCTAAAATTCTACACGGGGAGCGAAACTGACTGAGTGTCCCCATGATTCATTGTTATCAGAGGAGTTTTTTGTGGACTTATCTCGTATTCCTGCCCAACCGAAACCTGGTCTAATCAACGTTCTGATTGAAATTACTGGCAAAAGTAAAAATAAATACGAATACGACAAGGAATTAGAAGCTTTTGCTCTAGACCGAGTACTTTATTCCTCGGTACAATATCCTTATGACTACGGCTTTGTACCCAATACTTTGGCTGATGATGGCGATCCCCTTGATGGTATGGTCATAATTGACGAGCCAACTTTTCCAGGGTGTGTGATTGCCGCACGACCCATTGGCTTCTTGGAGATGATTGACGGTGGCGATCGCGATGAAAAAATACTTTGTGTTCCTGACAAAGATCCGCGCTACACTCAAGTCAAATCCCTGAATGACTTAGCGCCACACCGCTTAGATGAAATTGCCGAATTTTTCCGTAGTTATAAAAATTTGGAAAAAAAGGTGACTGAAATTCTTGGTTGGCAAGATGTGGACAAAGTTGCAGCTTTAGTAGAAAAATCCGTCAAAGCTTATAGAGGATAATAAAGAAGTTAAGAGTTAGGAGTTAGGAGTTAGGAGTTAAGAGTTATAAATACTAACTCTTCACCAATGACAAATGACAAATGACAAATGACAAATGACTAAAAAATGAAATTGCCGCGAACGACTTTAATTTTGATACTGCTAGCGCTAGGTTTAGGTGGTTTTGTTTACTTCCATGAAATTCGGGGTGCAACTGTGCCAGAAGAAACCAAGGAGCAAAAGCAGCAAATTTTCTCTTTTGCCGAAGATGATGTGCAGTCTTTAACTGTCACGACAAAAAAACTCACTCTGAATCTGGAACGGAACCCTGAACCTAGTAGTAACCCCAAGTGGTTCATTAAATCTCCGATATCGGGGCCAGCAAATGATGCTATTGTTTCTTATTTGATGGATTTGTTAGTCAAAGGTAATAGCAATCGCACTTTATCAACTCCAGCAAAAGAACTTGGAGAATTTGCCCTAGATAAACCCCAAGCAACCATCAAGATCACCCTGAAAAACCGACAAAGCCATCAATTGATTTTGGGTAAGTCTAACTTTAACGGTCGTTTATTGTATGCTCAAGCTGACCCTGCTGCTAAACCCGATGGAAATATAAATGTGCTGTTGGTATCTACAGATTTTGCAAATGCCGTAAATCGGGAATTATCAGAGTGGAAACAACCTGTAGATAATAGTCAGAAACTTCCTCCGCTCACCATTCCTAATCCGAGTCCGACAAACAGCAAATAATTAATTTAAAATCTGGTGATATTATTATGACAAATCCGACAGCAACATTGCTGATTTCCTGCCCCGATCAAAGGGGACTGGTGGCGAAATTTGCCAATTTCATCTATTCTAATGGTGGTAATATTATCCATGCAGATCAGCATACAGACTTTGCTGCTGGGTTATTCCTTACGCGCATTGAATGGCAGTTAGATGGGTTCAATTTGCCGCGAGAGTTTATTGCCCCTGCATTTAATGCCATTGCTCAACCTTTAGGTGCTAAATGGGAAATACGTTTTTCTGATACAGTACCACGCATTGCTATTTGGGTAAGTCGGCAAGACCATTGTCTATTTGATTTAATTTGGCGACAACGCGCTAAAGAATTTGTTGCTGAAATTCCTTTAATTATTAGTAACCATTCTAATTTAAAGGTAGTGGCAGAGCAATTTAATATCGACTTCCAGCACATTCCCATCAATAAAGATAATAAAGCAGAACAAGAAGCCCAACAACTAGAATTACTACGCCAGTACAAAATAGATTTAGTTGTATTGGCGAAATATATGCAGATTGTTAGTGCAAATTTTATTAGTCAATTTCCGCAAATTATTAATATTCATCATTCATTTCTACCAGCTTTTATCGGAGCAAATCCTTATCACCGAGCTTTTGAACGTGGTGTAAAAATTATTGGTGCAACTGCTCATTATGCTACTGCTGATTTAGATGCAGGCCCAATTATTGAACAGGATGTAGTGCGAGTTAGTCATCGTGATGAAGTGGATGATTTGGTGAGAAAAGGCAAAGATTTAGAGAGAGTTGTATTAGCAAGAGCAGTGCGATCGCACTTGCAAAATCGTGTATTAGTATATGGTAATAGGACAGTAGTCTTTGAGTAATTTTATACCCAAAGCAATGTAAGAGAGCGATCGCAGTAAGTTGTGAGATGATGTTTTATAGCCAGTCGTTTGTCAATTATAGCGCTTCTCGCTTGAGTCCAATACAGACCTAACCCCCAGCCCCTTCCCTGCGAGCGTTGGGGAGCAAGATTCAAAGCCTTTCTCCTAAAAGGAGAGAGGAATGGAAGTGAGGTCAAAGTGTATTGCTTCCATTCGAGAACCGCTATATCTATTTCCCAATCTTCCAGCCATTTGATACTCGTAACTATCCTCAAGGCGGAAGCTGCTACAGACTGCGCGAAACACCGAAACGTGAAGGCAGAAGTTGCTACAGTGAAGACGGAAGCTGCTACAGACTGCGCGAAACACCGAAACGTGAAGGCAGAAGCTGCTACAGTGAAGACGGAAGCTGCTACAGACTGCGCGAAACACCGAAACGTGAAGGCAGAAGCTGCTACAGGGAAGACGGAAGCTGCTACAGACTGCGCGAAACACCGAAACGTGAAGGCAGAAGCTGCTACAGGAAAGACGGAAGCTGCTACAGACTGCGCGAAACACCGAAACGTGAAGACGGAAGTTACTACAGGAAAGACGGAAGCTGCTACAGACTGCGCGAAACACCGAAACGTGAAAGCAAAAGTTAATTTTTAATTAGTAATACCTAGGACTTACGCACGCTCTACGAATTCTTGGCGTTCTTGGCGTCTTGGCGGTTCGATAAATTAAGCCTTTCGGCGATTTTTGCGTAAGTCCTGATACCATTTCTTCATGAGGCTGCGCACTCTTATTCAACACTGTGGGCTATGTCTAATTCGGTCAGTTTTTAACAAGGGCTGCGATCGCAGCTACCAGTTTGCCAGGATCGGCTGGTTTAGCGATATGGAGTTGAAATCCGGCTGTAAAAATCTGTTTTTGTGTGGTTTCTGCGGCGTAAGCACTTAGGGCGATCGCCGGAATTTGCCCACCTAAATTGGCGGGCATTGCTCGTAACTTTCTGATCAAAGTGTAACCGTCAACATTTGGCATACCTAAATCGCTTAACAGCAAATCTGGCTTTGACTGCATAATTGCAGTCAGTGCTTCACTAGCAGATGCTGCGATCGTCACGATTGCTCCCTGCTGTTCTAATAAAAAAGCCAGAAACTCACGGGTATCAGTATTATCATCTACAACTAACAAACGTATTCCTTCTAGTGGAGCATAAAGCATACAGGATGGATAGGAATCGTTTGATACATTGTGATTTTCCCTTCCTAATTCCAGATGTTGAAACACGGGTAGGCAAACTGTAAACGTCGCACCAAGTCCTTCTCCAGCGCTTTGGGCCGAAACTGTACCGCCATGTAACTCGACAAGTTGGCGCACAATCGCCAAACCAAGTCCTAGCCCACCAAAACTTCGGGTTGTACGACTATCTGCCTGACGGAAATACTCGAATACGTATGGCAGAAAATCAGGACTAATACCTTTACCCGTGTCACTAACTCTCAGTTGTACCTCAGAATTAATCTGTTCTAAGTAGACTTCAATTTGTCCACCGGATGATGTGAATTTAACAGCGTTCGAGAGCAGATTCCAAATAATTTGTTGAATACGATTACTATCACCCTTTACTTGTCCAATTCCTGTATCCAAATGAAGATTAATTTCAATAGACTTTGCTTCTGCTGCCAATTGCACTGTCTCTAAGGCAGCTTGAATAGTAAAAACAAGATTAACCTTTTCTAAATTAAGTGCTAGCTTACCCCGGAGAATGCGAGAGATATCCAACAAATCTTCAATCAACTGAGCCTGTAATTCAGCATTTCGTTCGATAGTCTCCAAGGCACGCATAGTAGTAGCTTCGTTTAATGAGCGATTCTTCAGTAGCTTTGCCCACCCCAAAATTGGATTAAGAGGAGAACGAAGTTCATGAGAAACAATTGCTAAAAATTCATCTTTAATGCGGTTTGCTGTTTCAGCAACTTCTTTCGCCTTTTGGCGTTGTTCTGCTATTTCTAAAGCCTGATCGCGTAGGTTTTTATATTCCTGGACTCTAAAGGTTAAATCCGTCAAATCTTCAATTGAAAACAGAGCATAAAATTTATCTCCATCCAATGCAGGCACAGCAGTAACAGTTGTGTGTTGAATGCGGTATTTATCTTTGGATATCGGTACTGGAATGATATATTTATGCAGTTGAGAAGAAAAGATTGTCGGAGGCCCACCTTGAAAAATTTGGTGCAAACGGCTAGCGTAACGAGGTTGATTCAGATGAGGAAAATATTCTTGAATCGAAATTCCCAAAATTTGACTTTTCGGAATTTTTGTCCATTCCTCTAAGCAGCAGTTCCAGAAGATAACAATATAATCTGACTGTAGAACAAAAGCTCCTAAAGGAATTTTATCTAAAAGGCTAAATTTTTCCTGAGCTTGTTCAATTATATTCATTGTATTCTCAAACTTTTTTAAGACTTATTTCACCAATTTTTGCTAGTATTATATTATTGTATTATTTCAACTTCGTCCTTCATTGCACTGATGAGCGCATCAAAAGTGCCCACTAGAAAGATTAAAATAATATCTCCGATAATTTCTAAGCGTTCAATTGTGAAACTAGCTTGTGCCAGTAAGATTTTTGAATCGCTCTCGTATGCAGATAATAATAAATTTTCAAGGGTATCTTCTAAATAAACGGGCAATGTGTAGTTTACATGGCGCCTTAGCACATTAGTGAGTGAACCCATTACCCCATTGATGACAATATTACCAATTTCGCTCAAGGTGCCAATTTTCACTGCATCTAGATCAGCCGATGGATCTTCACCTGTAAGCACTGCAACCAATGTTGATGCGCTGTCAGGTGGAAAAATTAAGCTAGCAGTGCCATAGAAAGAGCCTGTAAAGCGTAGTTTTACAGATGCCAATGTATCATCATGAAATCGTTTTGTTAATTCTTGATATGCTTCGTTAGCAGTTAAGACTTTAACAACTGGAATTTTCAGACGAATGTAAGAGTCTAGCATTTCATTTAGTAGACTTGCTGCTCGACCGACTCCAATATTAATTAACTCTTGCAGGGCATCCAGTTCTTCTGCTGTCACATTCATGAAAACTTATTCCTTGGTATTAAGAACTTTTTGGACTGCCTTTCGCAATTCACTTTCTTTTGGCGGTTTATTAATAAAGTTGACTGCCCCCAGGCTATAGCTTTGATTGCGTGCCCCTTCTTGGATATCGGCGGAAATGATGATGGTCGGAATTTTTAATTTTTTATCTTGCATAGCTTTCAGAAATTCCAACCCATTCATATCTGGCATTAGAAGATCCGCTAGTACACAATTTGGCTTATGGTTGTCAACCATTTCTAATCCCTCACGCCCATTAGTTGCTTCAATAATTTCATAACCATCGATTTGCAGAAACTTACGGATCATTCTGCGAGAAAAAGCTGCATCATCGATAATCAAAACCATTGCCATCAGTTTTGTCCTTTTGTACTTTAGCTTAATAATTCTTGATTTAGGTTAATTAGCCTACATTATTAATTAAAATGAATGAATTAAAAAATAAATAAATATAATTTTACAATTATCAATAATGATAGTTTCGGAAAAATTATCAAACTCGCTAAAATTATAATGCTGTGGAGCTAAATTTTTTAATAATGGAAAATTTTAAAATTTGTTAAGTATTTGAAATTCGATCTAATTCCAGCTTTCCTTTTTAACTCATCCCCCGGCTTTACGCGGCGAGGATTTCGAGTCATTAGTCATTAGTTATTAGTCATTAGTAGTTATACGCGATATGAAAGTGTTTAATAATACTAATGACTATTGACCAATGACTAATGACCAAGACGACTTGGCGACAATTCCTCCCGTACATTGAAGGAACGGGCTTCCTTGTCGTCTTTCGGTGAAGCTAATGCAAAATTGTTGTGTGATGGATATCGGTTAGACAGTCGATTTCTCACAGGCTCATGCCATTAAGATACATTTTGAGGCATACCTGCTTGACATAGTTTGAGTAGTACCAAGGTTGGTAAAATTTGAGAAACTGACGTTAGCGTTCGCGCAGCGTCTCGTAGAGAAGCGGGGCGGAACGCACGTCGCATTATTTGCACTTGTAAAATTGTCTGTCTTGAGGACGACCATTCTTGAAACTTTGAGTTGAATAGCAACGACAAAATTGCCTGCATTTTAACTATATCATTAAGGCAAATATTATGTATTCAGCCTGAAAAAAGACAAACATCTCTCTTTCGATAGAGATTGCTGAGGTTAAATATTAAATTAGTATTAAAATAAGATATATAAATTTTTACTTTATTAACCAATGGAGTTAAATGAAATTGACGATGATATAGAAGCATTTCTCGTTGAAAGCTATGAGAACTTGAATCAAATTGAACGAGATATTATAGAGCTAGAGAAAGCATCAGAAGAAGGAGAAGCATTAGTTCGCATTTATCGCTCACTCCATACGCTTAAAGGAAATTGCGGCTTTTTACCGTTTCCTAATTTGGAATCACTTGCTCATGCTGGAGAGAATTTGCTCTCGTGCCTGCGCGATCGCCCGATCGCAATCACCCCTGAGATGATTAGTATTTTACTCCAAACAGTTGACGGCATTCGGCAAATCCTGTCTCAAATTCAAGCTACAAAGCATGAGGGCGATCGCGATTATTCAGCACTGATCGTGGCTCTAACCCGATTGTCAGAAACTAAACAGACTCCAAAACCCTCTCAATCGCATGAGCCTATTGTTAATATACAAACGCCACAAATAGATACAGCAGGTAGTGATGTTGAGTCTCTCAATCACGAACTCACAGAAATATCAACTCCGACAACATCAGAATCTGCTTATATCCGAGTCAATGTTAATCTGCTAGATCAGATGATGAACCTAGTGGGTGAACTCGTTTTAGCCCGTAACCAGGTAATCGGATTTAGTACAAAATTTAAGGATAATAGTTTTGCTGCTACTTGCCAGCACCTGAGCCTACTTACAGCCGAGTTGCAGGAATGGGTGATGAAAACTCGGCTGCAACCAATTAGTTCCATCTGGCAAAAGTTTCCTCGCGTCACCCGCGATTTAGCGATCGCTTCCGGTAAACAAGTTGAAGTGGAGATGGAGGGGGCAGATACTGAACTAGACAAAAGTATTATTGAAACAATTAAAGACCCCTTGACACACTTAGTACGCAACTGCATCGATCATGGAATTGAATTACCAGCCGAGCGGGTTGCTTGTGGAAAGCCAAGCTTAGGACGGCTATTTCTCAAAGCCTTTCACGAAAGCGGGAAAGTCAATATTGAAATTGGCGATGATGGTCGCGGCCTGAATTTAGAACGGCTGAAAGGGCGGGCGCAGCAACTTGGTTTAGTAAACGCTGTGCAGGCTGCAACCATGAGCGAGTCAGAAGCGATGAACTTAATTTTTTTACCGGGCTTCTCCACTGCTCAACAGGTGACTTACCTTTCCGGGCGAGGGGTTGGGATGGATATTGTCAAGAGTAATATTGAGAAGATTAACGGAACAGTTGAAATTTACAGCCAACAAGGACAAGGAACAACCTTCAAAATCAAGATTCCGCTGACATTGGCAATTATTCCAGCATTGATTGTCAGCAGTGGCGGCGATCGCTATGCTATTCCCCAAGCTAGTCTACAAGAGCTAGTACGCCTAGAAGCACTCAATAGTATTGAGATATTATACGATGTGCCTGTGTATCGCTTGCGAGATAATCTTGTGCCATTGGTTTACCTCAATAAAGTGTTGCAACAAGATAGTGTCAGCAACTTAGAAACACTCAGTCTGGTAATTGTGGAAGTTGATAATTATCGCTTTGGACTGGTTGTAGACACAATTGAAGACATCCAAGACATTGTAGTTAAACCTTTGGGAAGACAGTTAAAGGCGCTATTCCTATTTGCAGGAGCCACCGTTTTAGGGGATGGCACAGTAGCATTAATTATTGATGTTGTTGGTCTGGCAAACCGAACTGGTATAATCGCCAAACAAAAGCAGTTGTTGAGCGAAAATGCTGCAAATAGCCAAGAGCAAGCAGGCTCACGCCAAACAATTTTGCTGTTTGAAGGGCCCCAAGGCGCACGTATGGGTATTCCAGTGGCGATCGCATTTCGGCTCGAAGAGATTCTTGCTTCTGCTGTCGAAAAAGTGGTTAATCAGCATGTCTTCCAGTCTTACGGTCAAATTCTGCCGCTAATTGATCTTCACAAGATATTTTGCGATCGCTTTAATGATCGGGCTTTGGCGACAGTTGCAGAAACGCTCCAGATAATTATTGTTTCTCCATACTCAGAACTCAGTGTTGGGCTAGTAGTCGATCGCATTCTTGATATTGTGGAAGAACCACTAACCATTAAAGGTATTCCTAGTAGACCTGGTGTGCTTTTCTGTGCTGTAATTCAAGGACAAATCACAGAAATTATTGACATTGAGACTGTAATTCGGATTGCCAACCCTCATTTGCTGCAACTGGCTACTCATGGCTGAACAACAAATTTGCACATTTTTTCTCAAAGGAGTTTACTTTGGTATTGACGTGCAACACGTTCAAGAAGTGATTCGTCCACAAGCAACGACTCGTGTACCTTTGGCACCACCAGATATCTGTGGGTTGATTAATTTACGTGGACAAATTATTACTGTCATCAATTTGCAGCGTCGATTAGAGATGAGCGAACCGCAGACACAATCAACTACAAAACTTGTAGATGCAGCCCAAGGATTTAATATCATTGTATGTTTTGATAATGAAATAGTTAGTCTGTCCGTTGATCGCGTGGGAGATGTTTTAGAGTTCGCACAAAACACCTTTCAACCCCCACCCGCAACGTTAAAAGGTAGAATGCGTCAGATGCTAGCAGGAGCTTACCCGCTTCCAGACGGATTTCTGTTAGTTCTAGACGCCGAGAAAATTCTAGATGTTAATTTACAGCAGTTTTCATGTATTTGAACCACATCTGTTGTAGGGGTAAAGCGCATTGCTCATTGGTGTCAACTTAAGCTAAAAATAGCTTAACTGTTGGCCTCCTCACCCGCCAGAGAATGAATTCTCTGGCTAATAGCTAAAGTCTACTGAAGTAGACTCAAGATTTTGGGGGATATTTAGTAATCTTTAGATTACTTTAGCTATTAGCAAGGAACTTCAGTTCCTTGCGGGACATCGTTTTCACGTTAAGTTGACACCAATGAGCAATGTGCTTTACCCCTACCGCGTGGTCTATTTACCTGAAAATAGCTGTAACTTACAGCGCTTTTCAAGTAATTGAACTACACCACTCCCTACTCCCCACTCCCCACTCCCCGTCTCATCTGTGGTCTAAATACCTGAAAAATGCTGTAAATTTATTTGCAGCTACCATCCACACAGTATGCCGATTGATATGTATTAGAACGTTTACCAAAGATTGCATAGCGATTATCGCGGATTTGTTCGTAAAAGCGATCGCCTGCCCATTTCATCCCTGGTAAGGCTCGATAAGCGTCTACAAATATACTTCCTGCTGGCAATAATCGCCCAATTTCTTCAGCCGCATTACTACCTTGCCAACGTTTCTGAGGTTCATTGGCATCAATTAAAATCATCCCTTGTTCACAGTCTTGAGCTGTAATTCCCCACTTTAAAAGTGTTTGCTCATCTTGCATAGGACTGTAGCGAAACAGCTTTCCTTGGTCTAAGGTTTCTAGCAATTGCACTAGGGTAACGCAGAGATTACAATTGCCGTCGTAGATTACGTAGTAATTCATAAAAATAATTGAGTTGTAAGATGTATATAAATACAACTTTGGTATTTTAGCTTAAAAAACCGTGGCGATCGCTCTTGCCTGAGTAATGCACGCCTAAATAATCCGATTCACCTTAGCCAAAACAAAATTTAATTTGTCAAATATGCATAATGTCGTCTAGCTGAAGTTGTAAATTTGGTAAGAGTTCAGAATAAATAGTATCTCCTAAGCGATATTGTTGTTGCTCGTACACACCGTTAACTAACTGACAAACAGTAAAAGTGGGTTGTTTGGGATTCCCGATAAATTGCAAGCCACCCAAGCCACGAAAATCCACAATCCAATATTCTGGGATGTTAAGAAAAGCATATTCTAACCACTTAGGAACTTGGAAACTCCGATGGCTCAGTAGTCGGTGATATCCCAAACAAATACCAATGCTCCCGAATAACCAGTGCAGAAACACTAGCAAACCTAATGCTGACCAGGAGAAAAACCAAGGAGACAGAAGTGCTAAAGCATGAAATGTAGCAAAAAATACTACATTCGTCCAACTGAGTTGAGGTGAGTTGCCTCTCTCAGGGGCGATCGCCCCAAAATTTGCGGTCATAAAAATTCCTGTTGATGGATGATGAAGCGATTTACTTTTTATCGGGCATAATCCCATAGGGATTTACCCACCTTGTACACTAGTTCGTTACAGTAGGTAAAGCAAGTATCACTTACATTTGTTATGCTAGCAGAACTCTAATCTTCCTGCAAGTGCCACTTGCATTTTTCTATGTCGTCTCAACTCATTTCCACTCGTCAACGCCTAATTCAAGCTGCACTTGAGTTGTTTTCTGCTCAGGGAGTCAGCGCCACTACAACCCGCCAAATTGCTGAAAAAGCCGAAGTCAACGAAGTGACTCTATTTCGGAATTTTGGCAATAAGCATGGACTGCTTTTGGCTGTGCTGGAAGAGTCCGCAGCCTTCAAGGATTTAGGTGAATCGCTGGTGCGGCGGGCAACGCCTCCCGGCAATGTCTACCAAGCTCTTAAAGATTATGCAAGTGATAGCTTACATGCATTAGAACGAGTGCCAGAGTTTGTCCGGTCTGTGGTAGGTGAAGCCGACCAATTCCCGGCAGAAAATCGCCGCGCACTAGGCAGGGGAGTAACAGAGGCAAACCGCTATGTAGCTCAGTATTTAGCTACTGTAATCCAGCAAGGACACCTAAACACCTACTTACCGGCAGAAAAATTAGCCAGTTTACTAAATGGGATGATCTTGGGATATGCCGTAATTGAGTTCACTAGCGAATTTCACGAACTTTGGGAAGATAGGGATGATTTTCTCGAAAATTTGGTGGAGTTGTTTTTACATGGAGCCATGTCATCCTCAGCAGAACTAGCAACAAACTCCTTACAAGGAGGCTTGATTACCACAGAAGTAGCTGATTTGCCTGCTACT
>NZ_JAIVFR010000680.1 GCF_020829685.1 Nostoc sp. CHAB 5715
TTTCCACGGCTGGACTCCGTGAAAAACAATGCCCAAAGCGCAGTAATGCAAGCGGCCAAAGCAATCGCTACCGCACTTGAAACGCTCGCGAGCATAACTGCGTCGGCCTTGTCCTGGCTGAAGTAGAAGTTAGGAGTTAGGAGTTAGCAGTGAAGAGTTAAGAGTAATTAGCGGTTTTGTGATTTAGAAATACAACTAACGACTCAATATTCAAGACTCGAATTTTAGTAATTTTCATGCCCATCGATAACTTCAGAGGGGATAAATAAATGTACGCTACTCGTTGTGTAATTCCGGTTATCAAATCTAGCAAAGATTACCAAGTATATCGCATCAGTGCCGATGCCTCTAATCGATTAGCAATTATCTTCGATTCGACAAATGCTAATACTTCCTTGACTTGCTGCATAGAAATTTTTGATGTTGGTGGACAAACACCCCCAAATCGCCATCAGTGGGCGGTGGAAATGTTTTTCGTCCTCAAAGGGGAAGCGATCGCCATCTGTGACGGCAAGAGTGCCACAATCAAAGCTGGAGATAGTTTATTAGTGCCTCCCACTGGTACTCATTTGATTAAAAATACTGGTTCTACTCGCTTGTACACGTTGACTGTTATGGTTCCCAATGAAGACTTTTCGGAATTGATTCGCAGTGGGATTCCGTCGGAGTTAGATGCAGAAGATATGGCAGTACTAGGGAGATTTGATGCTTTGATGCCCTGTTCAAATAATTCATAATACTCGCCTCCGGCGAGAAGCAAGCTACGTAATTCGTAATTCGTAGTTTAATTTGTTGGGGGTTCCTCGTTTTCATGTGAAACACGGGAATGAGGGCAATACTGTTCGGTTAAACCTAAGAAATAACTCCAATGTAGGTTGGGTTGAGGAACGAAACCCAACATCTCTTGCGTTTGTTGGGTAACGCTAAAGCTCAACCCAACCTACAGTTAGTATTTTCAACCCCTATTAATGGTTACGTGTACTTAGCGTTCCCGTAGGGTAGCAAGCATCGGTGAGAGGTTAAGATAATTTTACTTTTGTCAATTATAAATTATACCGAAATTTAGGAAAAACATAGGTATTAAGTTAATCATTGTACTGAACTTATGGGACAAGAATGAATCATGCGTATCAAGATTAAGCGATCGCCTGCTCAAAAATTGTGTTGACGACCCCGATTTTCAGCAATATTTTAAGTACTATTGCTTATTGACAAATGGTATCCGACCTTAACCTCTCACGAATGGGTAGCAAGTGGCGTTTGAGGAACGTAGCAAGATCCCGCATCGTGTTGAGGTACTTCAAAGTCGTGTTAAGGTACTTCAAAGTCGTGTTAAGGTACTTCAAAGTCGTTTTGAGGTACTTCAAAGTCGTGTTGAGGTACTTCAAAGTCGTTTTGAGGTACTTCAACATCGTGTTGAGGTACTTCAACATCGTGTTGAGGTACTTCAAAGTCGTTTTGAGGTACTTCAACATCGTGTTGAGGTACTTCAACATCGTGTTGAGGTACTTCAAAGTCGTTTTGAGGTACTTCAAAGTCGTTTTGAGGTACTTCAAAGTCGTTTTGAGGTACTTCAAAGTCGTTTTGAGGTACTTCAAACTTTGTCGCACCGCGATCAAGTACACAGGTGCGACGCCGAATAGCCCGCCTTCTCTACGAGACGCTCCGCGAACGGCATCGCTTTCAGGCGTTGCTGAATCAAGGGATGATTCTTGTAGGGTGGGCGTCTCGCCCGCCCTGAAATACAAGGGACGGGCAAATCGCCCCATCCCACAAAACTAGCAAAATCATCCCGCTTTCTCTGCAACGCCCGCTTTCATAAATCTCCACAAACAAAGCGATGTCTACGATGGTCACTGAGCTTTGTCGAAGTGCGGGCTACGCCTACACTTGACTTTTAAAACAGTCGCTACAAATTTTCAAAATCTACGCAGTATTGGGAATGAGGGAATATTACGAATTACGAATAATTTATCGTTAAAAAACTTTTAGCTTATTAACTACGAACTTTAGTGAGGATTTTTTGAGAATAAAACGAAGCCGATTCTTCGTTTTTGGCACAATCTTGGGCAAACTTAATCAAATGATGTCCGACAAGTCCAACGTGAATTAAGTTTTCAATATTACCTGTTTTTAATGCTGGCTTGGCCATTTTCCAAAAAGTTTGACGATAGTTACTAAATATGCCTACTCGCAGCAAAATATTCGCTAAATAAGTTAAACCTTTGCGAATATTAGCCCCAGAGGTGCGAGCTGGGCTGTTAGGTACTTCGATGCGGTTTGGATAGGTGTGTTCCATGTTGTAGGCAAACCGCTGATATAAAAATTCTGGCTCATAAGCAGTTGTGATGCAGCGCCGCCACATCTCAACAACTTGCTCGTAGGGCATCAAAAACTCAACATTTGATTCGCGGTTTTCATCAAAGACAAGTCGTCCTTCTGCTTCTAACCTCCGCCATAAAGGAGTTCTAGGTAATGCATGAAGTAGATTAATTGTCAACATGGGAATTTGGGATGCCCGAATAAATTCGATAATTCGGTCTGCTGTTTCTGGTGTATCTGTATCTAACCCGATGATGATTCCTGATACTACTTCCATGCCATAGCTATTTAAAACCTGAATTGCTTTTAAGATTGGTATACTCAGATTTTGGTCTTTGGAAATGGCGTGGAGAGCATCTGGTTCCGGTGTTTCAATTCCGCAAAAGATTGTGCAAAAATAAGCTTCGCGCATCATCTCCAGCAGTTTTGGACTTTGAGCTAAGTTGAGCGTTGCTTCACAGGCAAACTGGATGGGGTAGCCATTGCGTTTTTGCCAGTCAATCAGATGAGGAAGCAACTTCATGGCGGCGCGGCGATCGCCAACAAAGTTATCATCAACAAAATACACTGCCCCCAGATTGCCAGATTGTCGCATTGCATCTAACTCGGCGACTACTTGCTCTGGTGTTTTCATTCTGGGACTGTTGCCATAGAGTTCTGGAATATCACAAAACTCGCAGCGATAAGGGCAACCACTAGAAAACTGCACATTTGCCAGGAAATAATCATTGATATTCAGCAAATGATAAGCTGGAGTGGGAAACTCTGTTAGGGGTAAGCGTTCCTTGGTTTCAAAGCGAATTTGCGCTTGAGGACGTTCCTGGTTTTGGTCTAGATACTCGATCATGCGATCGCTTGCATCTCCCAATTCACCTAAATGTAAAATATCAAATTCAGGATAATATTCTGGACACCCAGATACCGAGGGGCCACCGACAACTGTAATTTTGCCCACTCGATGGGCAAGTTCATTAATTTGATTAATTTGTGGTTTTTGGATATGCATTCCACTCACAATCACCACATCACACCATTGGTAATCAGCCCTCGTTGCTGACTTGACATTCTCATCAATAAACCGCACTTGCCATTCTTTAGGTAAGTAGGCAGCCACAATTAAAATACCTTGGGGTGGCATAAAAGCCCGGACATTACCCATAAGTGGGTAGGCGTGATGAAAAGTGCCAAAAGAGCGGCTGTACTTAGGAAAGATACAAAGGATACGTCGATGTTGCGAGGGAACGTAGCTGGTTCTCTTAGTGGTAGAAGCGGTTTTTGAATCGGCCGCTATATGTGTTGGGTTTTCTAAAGACTTCAGATTCACAGTCATCGCAAATTTCACCCCGAAAAACTGAGCAGCTAATTTGACAATTTATTGACACAATCAGTTGTAATTCCAACTAGCTTACCGTGATATTTCAGAAGTTTTTAACTGTAAGATAGAAAACTTACCTTGTTCTTTTTAGGCATTTTACCGATAAAGTTGGTTAAATATTGGTATTGCTGCTAGGATTTTACCTAGCATCAATTTTCGGAAAAAACCTATATTGCAGCTTTTCTATGAAAAGAAGACAAATTTTTGGCTTTCTAGGTATAGCAGTAGCAGGCTTGCTCCTGGCAATTGGTTTACCATTGGTTACTCCTTCTCCTGGAATAGCACAATCAAGCACCAGCATAACCGTGTCCGCAGCTTCTAGCTTAAAAGATGCGCTGGAAGAAATTAAGCCTTTGTACCAACAAAGTAAATCAAATATCAACATTAGTTATAACTTTGGGGCTTCTGGTGCTTTACAGCAACAGATTGAGCAAGGTGCGCCTGCGGATATCTTTATTTCTGCTGCCAAAAAGCAAGTGGATGCCTTAGAACAAAAAGGACTGTTGCTACCAGGTAGGCGTACTAACCTGGCAAATAACAGTCTAGTCTTGATTGTGGCTCAGGATGTTGTTGGTATAACTAGTTTCTCCAAT
>NZ_JAIVFR010000681.1 GCF_020829685.1 Nostoc sp. CHAB 5715
ACGTCCGGTTAAACACAAGTCAATTGCGAACGAAGTGAAGCAATCGCAGACCTTGTGATTGCTTCGCTCCACTTCGTTGCACTCGCAATGACATATCATAAGCAATTTGCCGGACATGATATAACTTATAGAATTCGAGTGAAGAGATTCCCAAAGAAGACTTGTAGATTCAGTTGATATATGCAGTTACCAGTTAATGAATTGTCCCTCTCAATGATTCAGCATCAACGGGTTTGATTAGGTAAGTCTGCAATAGATGCCCAACAATGGAGGCGATCAAGGGTAATTTTTGGCAGAATTTGACAACTGGTGAGCGATTGCTGTTGTTAATCTCTGCTAGTTTCAAATTAAGGTTAGAACACTTTTCCAACCGTCGGAAGAACTCTGGATGATTTGTATTCAAAATCAGGGGAAATGCCCGTGCAGCAGTGTTATTCGTCTCTTGAATGACTCTGGTATTATATTCGTGCGGATCTATCCCAATGGATTGATAAAACGTCGCACGTTCAAATACTGTCAATGTGTGAGTAGCAAAAACACTCAGCAAAAAGAAACGCACCCATAATCTAGCTCTCCACTTATTCCATAGTTAAAGATGCGATCACAGTAGCGCTATAAAGAAATCTCCGTGACGATTTTCATCCTGACACCAACTTTCAAACTTACGGAATAGGGGATAAATTTGGTGTTCTGGATGTTTTTCCATGTGGCGATACACCAAGATGTAGCGCCAGTAGCCAATTTTCTCAGACAGGTAGACTGTGTAAATAATCCACTCTGGTGGAAAGAAGGTATAAGTGCGATTTTTGGTTAAATAACTTAAGTCGAGGGAAAGATTAAAATCTGCCATTGACTTATTTAAAAATCCCGCATGGCGTGCTTCATCCCGTGCCATAAAATTAAAAGCATCCGCCAAAATAGGATTGCGGTTTTTCAGACGGCGTGATAACTCTTTAAACAGCAGAAACCCAGAAAACTCTGAAGTGCAGGAACGTTCCAAAAAGTCAATAAAAGCGACGCGCGTTTCTCCATCAATGTGATCCCAACACTGCTGAAATTCTTCATCACGGACAAAGTGATGACGGTTATAGTCAGCTCGTAACTCCTCTACAATTGCCAGTAACTCCGCTTCCTGAGACGAAATATCCAACTGCGCCGCAGCTTCAAAGTCAGTAGTATAAAAGCGAGGTGTTAATAATGTTTCTTGGACAGGCGCTTTTACACCTGGTTTTAGCAACTCATGTTCGGGAGCCAGCGCGGTCTTGGGGGTTTCCCCCATGAGCGACTGGCGTTGGGTTTCCAGAGACTTAACCATAAGAATCCTTTGATTATTTCATCCTTTAAAAGTTATATAAGCATGAATAGTTGTTTGTAGACATCAGTTAAATTATTGAGAGTAAATTGTGAGAAATAAACTTATTACCCATTGTTTCAGGAGAGTTTAAATGCCTATTCCACAATCAGTTTTGTTACTACTCAAGTGGCATGTGCCTCAATACTGCGTAGGTTTTGTCTAAAAAGCACTCCGGGGTAGGTTGGGTAACGCATTGCCTTAACCGAGCAGTATTGGGAGTAGTCCTTAAAGAGGGGTAATAGCAATATCTTTATGAAATCGTGCAACGTAATGGTTTTGGGGTTGATGGCTCCGGTTTTGGCTAGGGCTTGCCCTGCGGCTATCATTCGGCCTATAACAATGGCTCCGGCGACGACTGCGACGAAGCCTGCGGCGAAGGCAAAGGGGACAGCGATGGCGAAAGCATCATTTATTCCTTTGCGAATTATTCTTGCAAAGAAAACGATTAGTACAATCAAGACAACCAAACTTAAAATCGAAGCCACAATCCAGTCTTGTAAATCACTAAGATTGTTAAATGAAAATACCACTAAATTACCAGCAAAAGCTGAGAAAAACCCCGATATTCCCGACAACAGCCACGAGACAAGGACTAGTAAAATTGCCCAACGGCGTTGTAGTCCAGCTTTGACATGGCTGAAGTTTGCCCCTGTTAAATTAGCGTTGGTGAAGTTTGCCCCTCGGATGTCGGCATAGCTAAAGTTTGCACCCGCAAGGTCTTTCCTACCTTTGAAGTTGCGTCCTCGGAGATTTTGACCAGAGAAGTCTAAAGCCATGTTCCATGTTCCACTTTACGGAGGTGAGCAAATTTTACTACACACTCACCCCTGTACATTCAGGAATGGTTAGATATATTTGTTAATTGAGCCTCAGAAGGTCAACGTCGAGCCTCAGAAGGTCAACATTGAGCCTCAGAAGGTCAACGTCGAGCCTCAGAAGGTCAACGTCGAGCCTCAGAAGGTCAACATCGAGCCTCAGAAGGTCAACATCGAGCCTCAGAAGGTCAACGTCGAGCTTCAGAAGGTCAACGTCGAGCCTCAGAAGGTCAACATCGAGCCTCAGAAGGTCAACTTTGAGGTTCAAAGGGTCATTCTTGAACTACAGTCACTGATTACCAGTGTTCCACGTGTTGGTGGCTGTGTTGACGCCAATCTACCCATTAGCAGTTTAGATAAGTTACCACCATCTCATATTGCACGACGCAATTTTACAGCAGTTTTCATGTATTTGAACCACATCTGTTGTAGGGGTTTAGCATTGCTAAACCCCTACCGCGTGGTCTATTTACCTGAAAATAGCTGTAATCAGAAAATAATTGTCATTGCGTTCGCGTAGCGTCTCGTAGAGAGGAGGAACGACGAAGCAATCGCATAGACTCGCTCTGAGTTGGAGGATTTTGTGATTGCAACTCTAAGAGACGCACTCGCGTTCGCAACGCTTGCAATGACATGCAAAAAAGTGGGATGCTCCCTCAACCCTCTTTCCTCCAGCATAGCTGCCTCATCCCAACGATAAATATTCACGCCGACCTACTTACGAATTAGTAATTATCTCAATACCTCCACTTCTTCAGGAACCTTCATTTGGTCGAGAATTCCCCAAATTTCTTGTAACATCGGCTCTAACCCGGTGCGGGTAACTGCTGAAATCACAAAAACCGGCGCGTATGAGAGATGATTAAGTTGGGTGGCTAACGCCTCCAAATCGACAGTTTCCCGATCAACTGCATCAATTTTGTTCAGCGCCAAAATTTGCGGACGTTCTGCTAAACCCCGTCCATAAGCTTGTAATTCTTCCTTAATTATGTTAAAGTCCCTAACTACATCATCGCTAGTGGCATCAATCAAGTGAAGTAGCACTCGCGTGCGCTCGATGTGACGTAAGAAATCGTGTCCCAACCCTGCACCGTGAGCCGCTCCTTCAATGAGTCCGGGAATGTCGGCGAAAACAGTACCATCGCCAGTAGGTTTTTGCACTACACCCAAATTTGGGATGAGAGTAGTGAAGGGGTAGTCTGCGATTTTTGGACGTGCTGCTGATAAAGATGAAATTAGAGTGGATTTACCAGCATTTGGTAAGCCAATAATCCCCACTTCTGCCAAAAGTTTCAATTCTAGGCGCAGCTGCTTTATTTCTCCTGGTAATCCTGGGAGGGCGTATTCTGGGGCGCGGTTACGGTTACTCAAGAAATGCTGATTTCCGAGTCCGCCTTTACCACCTTGGGCAATCAGTAAAGTTTGCTTAGGCTCAATTAAATCCCCCAACAATTCGCCAGTTTCAGCATCATAAATGGTTGTACCACAGGGAACTTCAATAATTAAATCCTTTCCTGCTGCTCCAGTGCAGTTATTTGGCCCACCACGAGTGCCTTTTTCTGCCTGAAAGCGATGGTTATATCTGAAGTCCAGCAAGGTTTGCAGGTTTTCGTCGGCAACGAAAAATACCGAACCGCCTCTTCCCCCATTACCACCAGAGGGGCCACCAGTCGGCACGTATTTCTCCCGCCGGAAGGCGACAATACCATCGCCGCCCTTACCAGCTTCAACTTCAATTTTTGCTTGGTCGATAAATTGCATAGTTAGTCATTAGTCATTAGTCATTAGTCATTAGTCATTAGTCATTGGTCATTGGTCATCTGGAACATTGCCAATTGATTTTAGGTAGGCGTTTAATTGAGGTGCTAGCTCATTAATGATTAGCTTGAGTGCATTTACCTGTTGATCTGTTAACAGATTACGGCTATATGCTCGTCTTAGCCAGTGTTGAGTTTCATACAAAGACCCTCTTGCTATTCTGACAAATCGTCGATTATCCTGATAACTCCCTCGCCCTACTCATAAAGCTATGTTGGCACCAATACTATCGGCTGAGGGCCGATTTCTACATTGGCGCAGAGAATACC
>NZ_JAIVFR010000682.1 GCF_020829685.1 Nostoc sp. CHAB 5715
CAGATGAAGAACTTCAGCAACAAGCGTCCGAACTGATTGATAACTCAACTTGGTATAAGTCTTTAGACTATAAAACTCGTGAATCTTGGAGTCGTAGTCGTGGTGTTGTCTCTAAAGTTGAATATGGGTTGCGATTTTTGACTACTAAGTTGACCGAACTAATTAGATAAGTTATCCAAATTCGGGTCTGAAGTTGCTTGCTGTTCTGATTGTAGACTGGGGTTAGATGTGTCTATTCGTGTGATGCGTTCTAAATGCTGGCGACGCTGTTCCATGTTGGCTTGCTGAATGCCAGTGTGAACCATTTCCGGTAAAAATTCGATGATTTCTTCCGCAATGTGTTCCCTAACAGTCATAATTCGCAAAGCCAAATCTGGTTTTTCTCGCAACAGTTGCTCAATGTATGATTCACCATCCTGAATTTTGCCAGCAGAAAAGTTATGCAGCCAAAGTTCTAATGGAGGATTTGTTTCGCCTAGCTGTGCCAGTACTGTCCTTAAAGCCTGATAAGTCAGGTAACTTTGGAGAGTCTTGGCTGTGTCCTTCGCAATTTGCTTAAGATTCATGCTTGACCCCAGCCTTTAACAGTTATGAGTTATAAGTTATGAGTTATGAGTTATGAATTAATGTAACTCCTAACTCTTAACTCTTGTACAGACGCGATTAATCACGTCTCTTGTACAGACGCGATTAATCGCGTCTCTTCTAACTCCTAACTTTCAATCAGACGGTATCCATTGCTTCAAACTCGAACTTGATTTCTTTCCACAGTTCGCAAGCAACAGCTAGTTCAGGAGACCACTTAGCAGCTTCGCGGATGATATCGTTACCTTCACGAGCCAAGTTGCGACCTTCGTTACGAGCTTGAACAACGGCTTCCAAGGCGACGCGGTTAGCGGTTGCACCAGGAGCGTTACCCCAAGGGTGACCCAGAGTACCACCACCGAATTGTAGTACGGAGTCATCACCAAAGATTTCTACCAGCGCGGGCATGTGCCATACGTGGATACCACCAGAAGCAACTGCCATTACACCAGGTAGAGAAGCCCAGTCTTGGGTAAAGTAAATACCACGAGACTTGTCTTGCTCAATGTAGTTTTCACGCAATAGGTCAACGAAGCCCATTGTGATGCCGCGCTCACCTTCCAACTTACCTACTACTGTACCGGTGTGGATGTGATCGCCACCAGATAAACGTAGGGCTTTAGCCAATACACGGAAGTGGATACCGTGGTTCTTTTGACGGTCAATTACGGCGTGCATAGCCCGGTGAATGTGCAGCAATAGACCATTGTCACGACACCAACGAGCCAATGTGGTGTTGGCGGTGAAACCTGCGGTGAGGTAGTCATGCATGATAATGGGCTGTTTGAGTTCTTTAGCGTACTCAGCCCGCTTCAGCATTTCTTCACAGGTGGGGGCGGTGACGTTGAGGTAGTGACCTTTGATTTCACCGGTTTCAGCTTGGGCTTTGTTGATAGCTTCAGAAACGAACAAGAAGCGATCGCGCCATCTTTGGAATGGTGCGGAGTTGATGTTTTCGTCGTCTTTGGTGAAGTCCAAACCACCGCGCAAACACTCGTATACAGCGCGTCCGTAGTTCTTAGCAGAAAGACCCAATTTGGGCTTAATGGTACAACCTAGCAAAGGACGACCGTATTTGTTTAACTTGTCGCGCTCAACTTGGATACCGTGAGGAGGCCCTTGGAAGGTCTTGATGTAAGCTACTGGAAAGCGGATGTCTTCTAGACGCAGTGCCCGTAGAGCTTTGAAACCAAATACGTTACCTACAATTGAGGTCAATACGTTGGTTACAGAGCCTTCTTCAAACAAGTCCAAAGGATAGGCAACGTAGCAGATGTACTGGTTGTCTTCACCGGGAACTGGTTCGATGTCATAGCAACGACCTTTGTAGCGATCGAGGTCGGTGAGCAAGTCTGTCCACACAGTTGTCCAAGTACCTGTGGAAGACTCAGCCGCTACAGCCGCACCTGCTTCTTCGGGAGGAACACCAGGCTGGGGTGTCATGCGGAACGCAGCTAGAAGATCGGTATCTTTTGGTGTGTAATCGGGTGTGTAATAAGTTAGTCTGTAATCTTTAACCCCGGCTTGATACCCAGATTTGCTCTGAGTCTTCGTTTGAGCGTAAGACATATTTTATCCTTCCCTGAAATCACTCTTGTTAATTATCAAATCACGTTTTGTGCAACTTCCCCTCACCCGATTTTTCCCCCCTTCATCGGGGAGGAGATCAGGAAAAATTTTTGTTAGGGGTTGTTTTTGGCAAAGGGTAGCAGTTTTTTTGCGGCTGACACTTTGGTAGCGGTGGTAGCCTTCCTCACCAGTGTTATCCCCTTCTAGGGATACACGACCTAGCGCTTCTACTGTTCCCTCTTCCTACGAATCAAAATTCTTTTTTACCTCTTCATTGCACACCACGTAATTTGTAACTTATTCCACAATATATCAAGAATTCGATAAGTTATTCTTTGAAAGTTTTTAACTTATATATTTAATTTTGTTATTATATAAAGATTTAAACATTTTGTTACAGATGCTTTACAAGGAGTCATCAATGGTGTTTGGGCATGGGGCATGGGGCATGGGGAGTGGAGTTCAAAGACTCATTAACGGAGTTCAAAGACTCATTAACGGAGTTCAAAGACTCATTAATGGAGTTCAAAGACTCATTAACGGAGTTCAAAGACTCATTAATGGAGTTCAAAGACTCATTAATGGAGTTCAAAGACTCGTCGGCGAGTATTAAAGACTCATTCACGAGTATCAAAGACTCTTGGGCGAGTATCAAAGACTCATTAATGGAGTTCAAAGACTCATCCTCTATTCCCCATGCCCAATGCCCAATCCCCAATGCCCCATGCCCCATGCCCAATGCCCCATGCCCAATGCCCAATTCTCAATGTTTAAAAAATCCCGACTAGGGGAACACTGGAACTAACCCAAAGCCAGTTTAGGTAACGGCTGTTGGGTACTGTCTCCAAAGGAAATGTCACCGTGGTATTGTTTTGCAAGCGTACTAGTTTATTGACTACTTCTATCTTGCTGGGGTTGATAGCTTTGCCAAGTATAGGATGGGCACAAAAAACCCCTGATATTAATTCATCTGATGTAACCCCTGCTTATCCACCTTCTGCGCCGCCACCGCGAGTAGAACCTTTGCCGGATGAGCGGGGAGTGCAAGAAAATTCGCCACAAACTGATTATCGTGTCGGTAACTTACTGGGAGATGTTACTGGCAATCTTTGGGTAGGTTCTTGGCGAGGACTATCGCGGATTGATCCTAAAACCGGCAAGATTATTTCTCGTGTTAGTTTACCGAATGTTGCTATTGGTGCTTTAGCCCAAGACAAAGTAGGACGTTTGTGGGTAGGAAGTTATGATGGACTGTTCCGAGTAGACCCCCGTACTAGTGAAATCACCGCGCAGAATTTATTTTTGCCTTCTAAACGGGTGTTGTCATTGTTAGTTGACAAACGGGGTTATTTGTGGACTGGAACTGATAGCGGTTTAGCCCTAATTAGTCCCGACCAAGGCTTGATTATGACAACATTAAAAAATCTGCCTGGTGTCAGCGCCAACACCCTAACTTTAGATGCTGAAGGTCAACTGTGGGTTGGTACTCTTGATGGATTAGTGCGGGTAAATACTGCTAGTGCTGCGATTATGAAGCGGATAGCCGATTTACCAGGGACGACTGTCCAAGCTTTAGCTATCAGTCCAGAAGGATTAATCTGGGCAGGAATGCCAAATAATTTGCTAGTTATTAACCCAAAAACTGGTGCAGTGTTACGGTCTGTAACTCGCCTGCGTGGGCGTGATGTGACGGCGGTACGTTTTGCTAAAGATGGTAGTGTCTGGGTCGGGACTAACAATGGTTTGTTACGATTAAATCCAAATACAGGAGCTGTGTTAGATGCAGAAGTTGCTGGACTTCCTTCTAGTCGGGTTCTTGCCCTTGCACCTGACATCGCCAATAAATTATGGATTGGCACTAGTGAAGGTCTAGCTTGGTTAATGCCCAAAACGAGTAGTGCAAAACCCCATCTTGCTTTCAGTCACGCTGTTAAATGAGGGAATGGGGAGTGGGGAGTGGGGAGTGGTGAAATTCCCTACTCCCTACTCCCTACTCCCTACTCCCTACTCCCTACTCCCTACTCCCTACTCCCTACTCCCTACTCCCTACTCCCTACTCCCTACTCCCTACTCCCTACTCCCTACTCCCTACTCCCTACT
>NZ_JAIVFR010000683.1 GCF_020829685.1 Nostoc sp. CHAB 5715
AGCAATACAGGACAATACAAAACTATCGTATGAAGACATTAGGCTCGATTACTTATCCGATCGCCATTACCTGGTGCATTCTGAAAATGATAATTATTTTGAGCGCCTTAATTTCAAAGAGATGCCTCTTAAAAGTGAAGCTCAAAAGCAAACTATTCACAACTTTATAGATGTAGTATTCGATGCTTTAGAGAACAATCTTAATCTCTCACTTCTAGCTGCACAGGAAAACAAGTTCTCCATACGATAGTTTTGTATTGTCCTGTATTTCTCACAAACTTATGGAAAAATTGACTTGACACATGACAATACTACCGCGAACCATCTTAATTCAGATGACTGGACGCCGGATAAACAGCTTAACTTAGAGGTAGAGCGCGATCGCTTTCTTGCCAGCTTGAAAGTAGGTAGACAGGTAGTGTTGCAAAAATTTCTTCAGACGCTAATAGTAGAGTTGTAGTATATATGTTTCAACACTACTAATAGTGTTTTTCAAATTTTTTGCAGCACTACCAAGTTGGGAAGAACCCAAACAATCTATATTTTAGTAATATCTAAGAGTATGAAGCTCAAACAATTTACTATCACACTTGTAACTCTTTGTATTGCCATCAGTTCTGAACTGAAAGCTGTACAAGCTGCTTCGTTCACAGTAATTGCCAATGGTTTTGATAATCCACGTGGTATTACTTATGGTCCTGATGGTAATCTCTATGTGGGAGAGGCAGGTCGTGGAGGAAGTGGAGCTTGCTGGCCTGCACCTTTTACATCATTTGAACCTGTGTGTGCTGGTAAGACTGGTGCTATTGTCAAAATTACGCCTGACAGTCTGCGGCAGAACTTAATCAGCAATTTTCAGTCTTCAGCACCACAGCCCTCTCAAAATCAAGCAACTGGTCCTGAAGACCTCAAATTTGATTCCCAAGGCAATGCGTATTTTATTAGTGGATTTGGGGGTAATCCGGCAAATCGAGATGCAGAACTAAATGCCCTTTCTGCTAATGTCCAATTCCCATCCGAGCAAACAATGATTGCTCCTACACTTCCACCAGAGCAAGCATTAAATACTCCTGACCTAGGAAAATTATACCAAATCGACTTGGACACAGGTAATTACACACTTATTACCGATCTAGCGAAAAATGAACTTGTCAGTAATCCTGACGGTAAAGACGTAATTAGCAACCCTTATGCTATGGCAATTAAGGGTGATACTGCTTACATTGCTGATGGTGGCGCGAATGTTGTCTGGAATGTAAAACTAGACGGCAGTAACGTCTCAGCAATTCCAATTCCTACACGAATCGTAGAAAACCCAGAGTTTCCACCTGCGGCACCAGAGTCGGCAGTACCTTCTGCCGGAGCAGGGTCGAGCGGAGAACCACTGCCGACTGCTGGTCAGCCAGGGCTGCCACCAACTACTGATGAAGAGGCACCAGACATAGTTCTGCCACGTGAACAGAGCGCGAATCAAGTGGAGCTTCAAGCAGTACCCACAGGTATTGCAGTTGGTCCCGATGGCTCTGTATACGTTGGTGAATACTCTGGTTTCCCATACCAAGAACGTAAAGCTCGAATTTGGCGGATTGGGGATGATGGTAAACCACAAGTTTACGCTGATGGATTTACGCAGATCACTGACTTAAGGTTTGATAAAGATGGCAATCTGCTAGTCCTACAATTTGCAGACCAGTCACAGTGGAAGGGTGAAGATGAAGCAGCCCTACCTGGTTCTCTAATCAAACTAACTGCCGATGGCACGCGCACAACTCTTATTGCGGCAGGTGAGGGACTGGAGTCGGCTACTGGCATTGAAGTTGATCCTAGTGGTGAGATTTATATTGTCAACAAAGGTATTGGTCCAGGAAACGGGGAGGTGCTTCGAGTTGATAGCATTGATGGAGTAGCATCTGTTCCAGAACCTTCTTCAACATTGGGCTTACTCGTGTTCGGTGCTGTAGGTAGTGGTGCATGGCTGAAGCACAAGCGTCAACAGCAAGGTCAGTAGCTCAAAAAAATTGGAGGAATGCAGCAACTTCAGTGGTCATAGTAGAACCATGTACTACTCAAGCTGAGTTGAATAAGCATCTTTAACAAGTTAAGCTCTAGGGCTGTTAGGTCTAGTACACAACGTCAGCCTCAAGTTGTGCAAAACTTTTTCCACGAGAAGCACGTTGCTTACGCAGCCGTCTAAATTGTTAACTATTTAATGCTCTGGTTAGTATTTTATAACTCAGCCTCCCATATGCAAAATTTCCACAATCAGCCAACTCAATCCCTTGCTGCTGATGAAATAAACAGCCAAGTTGCTGCTCAATCGGCAAAACCGCGCCATACTCTCGAAGAGATTGTGTGGCACAAACAGCATGAAGTCGTACTAATGCGAGAGCAAGTGCTCATAGCAGATCTACAAAATCAGGTAGGTGCTGCCCCTCCTTTGCGAGATTTCCTTTTGGCCCTACGGCAAAGTCCCAACAAACCTAGCTTGATTACAGAGGTCAAGAAAGCGTCACCTAGTAAAGGAATAATCCGTGCCGACTTTGACCCAGTAAAGATTGCTCAGGCATATGAGCGAGGCGGTGCTGCCTGTCTCTCAGTGATAACCGATCAGAAATTTTTCCAAGGTAGTTTTGACAACCTGCGTGCGATTAGACAAAGCGTAGCACTGCCACTGCTGTGCAAAGAGTTCATTATTGACCCTTACCAAATTTATCTAGCGCGAGTAGCTGGGGCAGATGCCGTGTTGCTGATTGCCGCTATTCTCTCGCAACAAGAGCTTCAAGAGTTTGTGCAAATTGTCCATAGTTTAGGTATGAATGCGCTAGTAGAGGTGCATACCTTGACAGAACTTGATCGAGTGCTATCGCTTTCAGAACTGCGCTTGTTGGGGATTAACAACCGTAATCTGGAGGATTTTACGACCGATCTAGGAACCGCACAACGACTGATGGCACAGCAACGGGAACAGTTGCAAAGCTTGGATATAACGGTTGTAAGTGAGTCTGGACTATATACACGCGCTGATTTAGCTCTTATGGCTGAGGCTGGTGCCCGTGCCGTTCTAATTGGAGAGTCTTTACTTAAGCAAACTGATCTAGAACAGGCTGTGCGTAGTCTATTAAATTTCGATCCTCTCTCCCTTTCCTCATCTCTTCTATGATTTCTATCTCTGATTGCTTTAAATCTTTACGCGCTCGTAACTCTTGCGCCCTAATTCCCTTTGTCACAGCTGGTGATCCTGACCTGGAGACAACAGCAGAGGTTTTGCGGGTCTTAGACCGTAATGGTGCTAACCTGATTGAATTGGGCGTTCCCTATTCAGATCCACTGGCAGATGGACCTGTAATTCAAGCTGCTGCTAACCGCGCTTTGCAACGAGAAACCAAATTGGAGCAAGTTTTGGAAGTAGTTCAAGCGGTCAGTCCCAGTCTAAGAGCACCTCTAATCTTATTTACTTATTACAACCCGATTTTGAACCAGGGCATTGAGCAGTTTCTCAACCAAATTGCTGTTGCAGGAATACGAGGATTGGTCGTGCCAGACCTGCCAATGGAGGAAGCAAATGAGCTGCTACAACTTGCCGATGCTATGGGAATTGAGGTGATTTTGTTAGTTGCTCCTACCAGTTCAAAGGAACGTATTAAGGCGATCACCCATTTGTCTCAAGGATTTATCTACCTAGTAAGTGTTACTGGTGTTACAGGCATACGCTCTCATATACAAGCAGACGTTAAGGATTTATTGATGCAGATGCGAAGTCTAACCGACAAGCCGATTGCCATTGGCTTTGGGATCTCAGAACCGGAACAAGCGCGTCAGCTGAGAGATTGGGGCGCTGATGCCGTAATTGTGGGTAGTGCTTTTGTAAAACGTTTGGCAACGGGTACGCCAAGCCAAGGACTGCAAGCAGTTGAGGAATTCTGTCAAACTCTGAAAGCAGCAATTACTACGACAGAAGCTAAGAAAGCAAATTCACCTGTCACCAATAGCTAGTAGCTAACTATTGGTGACAGGTGAAATCTACTATAGCAGTCCTATTTGAGTCATAAAAACTCCAATCGGTGAAGACAAGGGAAGACTTGCGAGGACAAGGAAGACAAAGGAAAGGTATTGATATAGATTCTCTACAAATTCATCCGGCGGCGCACAAGACGTGCTTCACGATTCATTTAGGACTGCTATACATTAAGCACTACATCAAAGGTTGGTTAAAAAACAGGGGATTGGAGCTTAACCAATAGTTAGCTACTAGCT
>NZ_JAIVFR010000684.1 GCF_020829685.1 Nostoc sp. CHAB 5715
AGCGTGACGATCAACTCAGCACCCACCCTTACCTTGGCAGCGCCCATGAATACCAAGAGAAAGTACCTGGCAATGCCCCCTACCTGAAAAACATCCATGTGTTCAATCCTGCTGGCTTCGTAAGCTTCGGTCTGCCCATCGGTGACGTGCCTAGTATTCGACGCGATGTGCCAGCAGTAGTGGCACGCATCAGCCATGACTTGTTCTTTGCTGACTGGTCATTACACGAAGCCCGGATCACTAGCGGCAACATTTCGCCGGACTTCGACACATTATTGTATGCAGACGCGGTATGGAAACAGCAAGCCAAGGTGCCAGTCAGCTAAAAAATTGAAAGCGGGAAACACTGTGATTTTACCCCCCGCATGACCAAATTTTGAACCATAGCGTGACCAAAAGTTAACGTAATTTCAAGCTTTTGAGCAAATCTTCAACCTAACTTTATGAATCAAATTATGTCCGCGTGTTTTACTTGTCTTCCATAATGCGACCAAAAGTTTTGTTTTTGGATTTGGTAAAAAATGCAGAGCAAGACACACTAATTTCATCGAAAATTTTAAATTTTCAGTCAAAATATGATTCAAAACGTCCACAATATGGTTCAAAAACATGTTTAGCCAAAAATTAGTGATCAAGCGATCGCATCTCTACTCAGTTTTAAAAGCTCTGTTCGCCGCCTGCGTACAAATGAACTATAAAAGCCTTGTTGCTTGCCGTACTTGATTTTTGATGTTTTTTAACTCAACTTATAATTTTGAACTATATGTTGTCCTAAGTGATTTTGAAGGGCTGGAGTGACCGTTTGGACAAAATACGGTTCAAGTCACAAACACCAAGGTAAAGTGGGGATCAATAACTTGTAAATACAGTTCATCGTGCTGCTTTCGCACACTCTGAACCCAGGCGAAGTCAAAAGCAGAAATCGTCGGATAGTTCACAACCAATAAACTTCTTGAGAAATGTTCTTGAGTTGGTCGTTAATTGTCTCAATAATTGAGCGTTTACGTGACAAAAGCAAGTCAAGAAGAAGCATCAGCTTATTTTTCATGTTGCGACGGAGTTTGGCAAAAAAGTGGATTCCGAACTCTTTCAATCTTTATCCCGAACTCAGGTTAAAGCTATTAAAACGAAGCACTCCTTACACATTGGGATTTACGCTGTTCGCCTCAATCACTTGCTCCTAACGGCATGATGAAAGGAAAAACACTTTCATAAGCTTTAGCTGCTTGCAATACCAGTAAATCTTTATATTTTGCAGCGACAATTTGTATACCAACAGGCAAACCGTTTTTGGTGAAGCCACAAGGTAAAGATGCAGCAGGTTGTTGTGTAAGGTTAAAAGGATATGTAAAAGGTGTCCAATCTCGGTGCTGATGATCAATAGATGATTGAGGCCGATTTTGTCCAACAGGAAAAGCAACTATCGGTAAGGTGGGAGTAAGTAATAAGTCATAGTTTTGATGAAATATTTGCATTTGACGTCCCAATGCTTCACGGGCATCTTGGGCGCTGAGATATTCTACTAAGGTGAGGCGATCGCCTTCTTTGGCTGTAGCTTGCAAACCTTCTTCAATTACAGCTTGTTGTTCTGGACTAAAGCCACGCAATAACTTAGCTGCACCAGCTTGCCAAAAGGTTTGAAAAATGGGGCGAGGATTTACAAAACCTGGATCGACTTCTTCGACAATCGCACCGAGTTTAGCAAAAACATCAACTGCGACTTTAACCAAAGCAGCTACTTCTGAATCAACCTCAGCGTAGCCAAAGTTGGGACTGTAAGCAATTTTCAATCCGGCTACACCCCTGTCTAAATCAGAAGTATAGTCTTGTTTGTCATCTGGTAAAGCATACCAATCACGCACATCAGAATGGGCGATGACATTTAATGTAAGTGCGGCATCAGTGACGGTACGAACCAAAACGCCAATATGAAACAATGATCCAGTATGGGCTGATGGATAGCCAGAAACACGTCCAAAAGTCGGTTTTAAACCAAACACACCTGTTAACGCTGCTGGTGTTCTTGACGATCCACCACCATCTGTACCGAGATGCAGTGTTCCCATGCCCAATGCAGCAGCAACAGCAGCACCACCGCTACTTCCTCCGGGAGTCAAATCTGTATTCCAAGGATTGCGGGTGATACCAGTCAGTGGACTGTCGGTGACACCCTTCCAACCAAATTCAGAGGTTGTGGTTTTTCCTAATAAAACTGCTCCTTGTTCCCGCAGACGAGCCACCGCAGGTGCATTTTCTTCCCAAGGTTGATGGGAGATTGTCGCTTTACTCCCTCGGCGTGTTGGTAAACCCTTGGTTAATAGTAAATCCTTGACGGTAAAAGGTATACCATCCACTAAGCCACGGGGATTTCCATTTAGCCAACGCACTTCTGAGGCTTGGGCTTCAGCCAGAGCAGTGTTTTCATCTACGATCGCAAAGGCGTTAACTGAGCTATTGTAAGTATTGATCCTTTCTAGGGCAGCTTTGGTTGCTGCAACTGGTGATAACTGGCGATCGCGATATAGCGATAACAGTTGAGAAGCAGAAAAATCAGCAATGTCTGACATATTTCGGTTTGAATAGATTTCTTGAAACTACGGCTTAGTTAAGCAGTTTGGAGAAGGTTGCTAATTGTCAGAAGTCACAACAGCGATCGCAAAACCGTCATAGCCTTTGCTACCCACAGTCTGGATTGCTGTGGCACTCACACGCGTTTCAGCACTGAGCAATTCGTTAAAACGACGCACTCCCTGAACATTAGGATCGACACTATTAGCCTCAATCACAGCTCCGTTACGAACAACGTTATCGGCAATAATTAGGCTACCCCTACGAGAAAGCTTTAGCGCCCAGGCAAAATACTCTGGATTGCTGGGCTTATCTGCGTCAATGAATATCAAATCAAATGGATGTTGTCCCTCGGTAGCCAGTTGTGACAGCGTATCTATTGCCGGGCCAAGACGTACCTGTACGATATCAGCCAGGCCAGCACGGGCGATATTTTCACGGGCAACTTCGGCGTGCTGCGGATTAGACTCTAGGGTGATTAAACGACCATCGGTAGGCAATGCCCTAGCAAGCCAGATTGTGCTGTAGCCACCTAGAGTGCCAATCTCCAGAATAGTCCGCGCTCTATGGATTAAAGCTAACAACATTAGCAGTTTGCCTTGGTTTGGTGAAACATTATGTGGTGGCAAACCAACTGCATCACTAGCCTGAAGTGTAGCATTTAGTACAGGATCAGGAGGCACAAGCAAATCAGTGATGTAACGATCGACTTCTGTCCATTGTTTATGAGTCATGTTTTATTTTTTGCAAGTAACTTTAAAATATCTTCTTTGACGGCATGATAAATGAAGAAATACAGTCTTTAGCTTGCTTCTAGAGAATGATGTATGGTAGGTTCCTACTTAGACTAATTACGGTAATTCTATCAACCTACCGTAGTTTATCTCATAACTCAATCACCAAAATCAGGGAATTAATTAAAAGCTGAATACAGGTAAAAATAAATTTTCCCATGCAAATCCAAACTGTTGGTATTTTAAGTCCAGGTGACATGGGGCAGGCTATAGCAGCCGTTCTCAATCAAAATGGATTGAAAACCATTGCCGCCCTGGATGATCGCAGTCAACGAACTCGGCAATTAGCCGCCGCAGCTAATATCCAAGATGTGGGTTCCCTCACACAACTGGTAATTGAATCTGATGTGGTGTTATCAGTTTTAGTCCCCGCCGCCGCCGCAGAGGTAGCAAAACAAGTAGCTGAGGTGATAAGTAATGTGGGGAAACAGATTCTTTATGTTGATGGTAATGCGATCGCACCCCAAAAAGTAAAACGTATTGCCCAAGTTATTGAATCAGTGGGAGCCACATTCGTAGATGCTTCCATCATTGGCCCACCGCCGAGAGTTCCCGGCCGCACACGCATCTATGCTTCAGGAAAACAGGCCGATGAATTTCAACAATTGCGGAATTATGGGTTAGATATACGAGTGATTGGCGATGAAATTGGTCAGGCTTCTGGATTGAAGATGTCTTACGCCGCCCTAACAAAAGGACTGACAGCGATTGGTACAGAATTACTCATTGCTGCCCATCGTTTAGGTTTGGATGAGCAACTATGGAACGAAGTATCTAGTAGCTAACCAGAACTTGCTGCTATTCTCACCCGTTCCATTCCATCCATGACACCAAAAGCACATCGTTGGATAGGAGAAATGGAAGAAATTGCTGAAACCTT
>NZ_JAIVFR010000685.1 GCF_020829685.1 Nostoc sp. CHAB 5715
CTCTACTTTTAACTTATTTTTCTTGAATTTAATTCGCGCTGTCAGAAAAGGTAGAGCCGAGAAAGTTGGGGAGGAAGGACAGCCATTTTTAGAAGACCAAGTGATTGGCAGATGGCTAGAAAATACAGCTTATGACTGCGAAAATAATCTGACTCAACGGCTCGAAAATATCAAAATTTTCAGTCAATTACTTACATCATCAAAAAGATTTACAGCCTACTTCCAAGCAGAGGAAGAATTTCATCAGCAACAAATTAAATTCAAGAAAAATAAGTTAAAAGTAGAGAGCGACTTTAAAAATCAAGAAAAATTTTACAACGCAACCGTACAAAATCAGAAATAGGTTGAATCCCTAATTGTCGGTCTGGAAAATATACTAAATACTGCACCAAATATAAACTGGGAAGCTCAAGAAGTTACAGATTTTTTGCCACTTCTTAAGCCATACACAGAAGGTAACAGTGTAGTAGAAGAATTTTTAGCAAATGTTCGTCAAACCATCAAATATACTGATAAACTTGGCTTTGTGCGTCCGGCGCTTGGTGCTTTTGGTTTAGCGGTTTGGTTGCGTGAAACTGTAGCAAGAGAAATTTCTAAATTTAAAACTGCTTTGACTTATGCTCAAAATGCAAGTCAAGCTATATCAGAAGTTGCAGCATCAGTACAGATTGTCCAACAAAATTTCGCCTCATTAAATCAGCTACAACCAGATTATCAGAAATATCTTGCCAAACTGCAAAACATACAGCAAACAATCCAGATATGGGAAAACCGCAAACGGGAAATAGATTATATTATCTCAGCAGTTAAGGAATGGAAATCTACAGCACCTTCTCTTCTCTATCAAACTTTGAAAGATTGTCAGCAATCAGCTTTACCGCTCACAGAAAATTTAGTAGACTTGCCGTTAGGTTTGTTGATGTTTGCTAATACATTAAAATTACCAATAGTACCAAAATGTTACAAAATTAACCTGCCAGAATGGGAGTTATTGACAAAGGCGATCGCTTATGAAATAGACGGTAATTTCACTGATAGACGGGGTAAACAGCATAATTTTAGTTATTTTTTACAACAAAATTTTAGTCAGATTCCAATGGTACTATCAAAGAGCGATCGCACCCAATGGCAAGAAACCTATCAACAGTTTAATAATTATCAGCTACTCAACCCCAAACAGCGAAAATTACTAGTTGAAAATACCCAGGTTTTTTTAATTAGAATGCAACGGACTTATGGCACATCATGGGAATGGAATAATATCGACTCTACTCTTACCCGCATTACACAAGAATTGCTAGATACAATCCTTGCAAATGCGCGTCAATGCGTTTTAAAAGTCAAAACAGAAACTGAACAACAGCTTCAGCATCTGCAACGCCAATTAAATGAACTTCAAAAAAATGAAGTTAGCCAACAGCAAATATCTGTTACTCAAGCTGAGGTAGAAAAAGCACAGCAAGACGCTAATTTGCAACTTGGACGAGTTATTAATATTTTACAAGAACTTAATCAACAAAAGATTCCTGCTCAATTACGCATTCTAACTGAAAAATATCTCGCAACACAATCAAATATTTGGGAGCAGCCGCAAGAGTTTTCAAATCAAGTTAATTATTGGGAAAGTTCTATTAGTCAACTTGAAACCTTAATTTCATTATTAGAACCTTTTGCTGTGTTAGAGATGATTAAAAACTCTCTACATGAGCATTTCTCAAAACTACAACAAGAAACTGAAATTTCTCTACAGGAACTTCAAAAGTTACAAATTAGCTTAGGCGAAATAGAACAAAAATTACAACCACAGCCATCAGAAAGTTTAATAGAAGAAAGAAGCTGGTGGTTGACAGAATGGCAAAGAATACCGGAGAAATTTAAACCAGAAAAATTTGCTGCTGACTGGTTTAATATAGAGTTATTACGTAGCATAAATATTAGTTTTGAATCTTGGCAACAGGAACTCGAAAAAGATAAAGCTTATCTCAATAAATATCAAAATTTTGTACAAGATTGGATAGAAAAATTAAGACAGCCAACTGAAGGCGGCCGCGACGATTTAAGGCGCATATATCTAGATAATGCCAACGTCGTCGGTATCACCTGTGTTCAAGCTGCAAATAGAGGTTTTTCTGAAGAATTCAAATCCTTTGATGTTGTCATTATTGATGAAGTTAGTAAGTGTACTCCACCAGAGTTACTAATCCCAGCATTGAAAGGTAAAAAGTTAGTAATGGTAGGCGATCATCGGCAATTACCACCCATGCTTGATACTAGCACTTTAGAAGAAGTTGCTCAAACAATTGGCAACACACGAGATGAACTACAATTTTTAGAAGAATCACTATTTAAAAGTCAGTTTGAATCTGCTGATGAAAGCATCAAACAAATGCTAACTACACAGTATCGAATGCACCCATTTATTATGGGAGCAATCAATCAGTTTTATGATGGTAAACTAGAATCTGGTATTTTGGAGCCAGATACAAAACGCGCACATCATCTAGCAGGCGAAATTATCCAAGAATCTCAGCATCTTATTTGGGTAAAAACGCCTATAGAGAATCAGTTTTTAGAGCAACGAAATGGAACTTCTTACTTCAATAGTCAAGAAATTGATACGATTGAACGTTTGTGTCAGCAGTTCGAGACTACTTGGGCTGATAAAGTTGCTAATGGTGAACCGAAAAAAGAAATTGCTGTAATTACATTTTATGGCGCTCAATTAAGAAAAATTGATGAACGTCTACAATCTGAACTGTTTCCTTCACTAGAAATTCGTACTGGTACAGTAGACAGATTTCAAGGTATGGAACGACCTGTTGTAATTGTAAGTATGGTTCGCAACAATAGCAAAGGAGATGTGGGATTTGCGAAGAAGCCAGAACGGGTAAATGTTGCATTTTCTCGCGCTCAAGAACTCTTGATAATTGTGGGTTGTCATAATTTGTTTACCCATCAATCAGGTAAAGTCGGAAGTATGTATTCCGAAGTATCAAATATTGTAAGTCTTCATGGAGGTTTCGTTGATGTTTCTCGAATCATTTGAAAAGTGGTTTTGTTGTTAATTAAAGGCTTCGGTGATAAACAGCAAATATAAAAGGCTGAGAAAAAGTAATTTTAAGTTCCTAGAAAGAATCCCCAGAGACTTACTCACCGTGAATAGTGCCTTGGCTTTGAATTAAATAGGCTTTAATCTCAATCACTTGTTCGCCAAGGTGATTTAATCTGCGTTCAATCTCGTTAAATCCAGTCACAATACCTTGTGAAATTTGTATTTGATTATTTCGCAGGTGATTGAAATCGCGCTCATCGTTTAGTTTTTGTTAGATTAATTCCGTCTTTACCTGGCTTGCCATCAATGCCGTTTCTACCGGGTTGCCCATCACGCCCAGGTCTTCCATCAAGGGCTGGTCTACCGGGTTGCCCATCACGCCCATCACGCCCATTACGCCCAGGTCTTCCATCAAGGGCTGGTCTACCGGGTTGCCCATCACGCCCAGGTCTTCCATCAAGGGCTGGTCTACCGGGTTGCCCATCACGCCCATCACGCCCAGGTCTTCCAGTTTGTCCTGGAGTGCCAACACGATTTCTGAGAGCGCCAACCAGCATCTGTAGTCCGTTAACTGTTGTCTCTAAACTAAGTTGACCGGATTGAATTTCTTGAATTGCTCCTTTGAGAAACAAAATCGCGTCAACAATGCTTAGTAATCTATCAAGTTTTTCTAGTATTGAGGCAATTCTACCAAGGGCAGTATTAGCAGTAGCAGCAGCACCAGCAGCAGTAGCAGTAGCACTAACCGCCGCGATTGTGGCAGCCAGAGCAGCCAAACCGACAAGAATTGCTTTTAATTCTGCAAGTTCTGCTTTAACCCCTTCTACCATGCCTTGAGCTTTGAGTGCATCTACTCCAGCGCGAAAAGCTTCAGCGTGCGCGGCGCGAGCCATATTACGAGCAACTTGGTCTACTGTGCCTTTTCCGCTGAGTTTTCCAATTTCCGCTCTTAGCGCTGCAATTTCTGCCGCTAAACTGGCACAAGTATCAGCCATTTTTTGCCCTCAATCCATTAGTGATAGCGCGGATACTTGCAGCAATAGACGCACAATCTAAACAGCAGTAACCGGGATATTCGGGAATTGGGCATTTGCAAAATCCTTCAGGGCATTCATCACCACAAGAGACTTTGAAATCCCCACTAGGACACTCGATTTCATCAATAAAATTATTGCCACTACCGC
>NZ_JAIVFR010000686.1 GCF_020829685.1 Nostoc sp. CHAB 5715
TAAACCTTTTGAACTGCGAGAGTTACTAGCCAGAGTCCGGGCTTTATTGCGTCGTTCCGGTTTCCAAACCTATGAAACCACTAGCGGACGTTTAACCGTAGCTGATTTAGAACTCGATTGTGAAAATTAAGTAGCCTATCGCCAAGGACGAATAATTGAGTTATCGCAAAAAGAAAGCCAGTTGCTGCAATATTTTATGGAACACACTGGACAACTAATGACTCATGCCCAGATTATGCAAAATTTGTGGCAAGAGGAAGAACAACCCAGTAGTAATGTAATCGCGGCATTAATTCGTTTGCTGCGTCGTAAGATTGAGGTAGGTAAAGAAACTACGCTGATTCACACAGTCTACGGCAAAGGCTATCGTTTCGGTGCTTCTGTCGTAGAGTCAGTTTAGCCGCCTGCTTTCAACTCACAATAATGTAGAGACGTAGCAGTGCTACGTCTCTACAAGGGTTCTGGATAACGCATATTTAATTTCACCAGATGTCTAATGATTCGGTTAATTGGTTAGGAGAATCATTAACATTTTTCAATCTTTGCGACTTTAATTCCTGTCGAAGTTTGTTGTAGAGGGATGAATCCACAGGCATCATAATCTGTGAAATTTCCTTCCAGACACCAAGCTGATTATTTGCACCCATATCTTCCATGAGTTGCTCAGTATAACGCAAGGAAAACCAGGAGATGCATGTCGCCTTCGCTACAACATTATTGTATTGAGTTTTCATCCAATCCATATCTGCTGCCATTTCTTGATACATTGCTGAAGGCGAAGGCAATAACAAGTTGCCTTTGACATACTCCAGCAGCCACCAAGCACTAACTTCTGATGTCAACTGACAATAGAAACTGCTGTTATAGCCAACAAAACCCATCTGTGGAATATTAGGATGAATCAGATAACGGTAAAGGTTAAAATTACCGTCTTCATCGATTATCTGTTGGCGATATTCTTCTTCGAGAAAGGGAAGTTCCTGGTTAAATCCTGTACCAAAAATTACTATATCTGCCTGCAACTGCTGACCATTGGCTAATTCCACACCATCAGGGATAAACTTGGCGATGCTGGTTTTAATTGCTTGAATTTTACCAGAGTGTACGTACTTGAAGAAATCTGGAGGAGCTATAGTAACTTGACAGTTAGCTTGATTCATCGGTTGTTCGGGTAACATGCCGCAGCTATCAAGACCGAATTGGAGGCGTAGCACCATCTCGTTAGTGCGCCAAAAAGCCCACACTAGTGGCTTACCCAGAGTGTGCAGCAATCTTTCAATCCGTCCCATCTGACGGTAGGGGAACCAAGCTTCTGAAAAGCGAGTTAATAAAATATACTTCAGGTTTACTAAACCCAGGAAAAATCTAGGAATCTTCCACAGGGGTTGACGGAAGACGAGGGTGGATTCTTTGGCTATGTTTGCCGCCAAAGTTGCAATGTCGCAGGCAGATTTGCCAAAACCCACTACAACTACGCGCTTACCCTCAATGATTGAAGCATCATTAAACTCAGTAGAATGGAGTACTCGTCCTCCAGATGCTGCGAACTCCTCCCTACCAGGCAAAGAAGGTAAATTAGGGAAACTAAATATTCCCTTGCACACTAGCACAAAGTCAAATTCGTGCTTTTCCTCTTTTGTCTCACCCCCATTACCTTCCTTCACTGTGATGGTAACTACCCATCCTGGCCGTTCTCCAGTTTTTCGAGAAACATTAGTAACTTCCGTCTGGAAACGAATTCTTTCAATAACTCCAAAATTCTGGGCGTATGAATTTAGATAATTCCGCATATCCTCTGCTGTCGGCCACTCTGGGTAGGATGCAGGCATGGGATAGTCAGAAAAACTATATGTGTCACCCGTACTCTGGGTTGTTAATCCTGGATAACTTCGAGATTTTTCCCAAACACCACCAAGTCCTTTTTGTTTCTCGAATACAGTAACGTTGTAGCCTTCTTCAACAAAAGTTTTAGCTGTTACCAGACCGCTAATTCCAGCCCCAATCACGCAAATTTGTTTGATTTCCATATTCTTTTTTAAATAAATTATCAAAGAATTTCTGCAAAGATTAATTTATAGCAGGTTTTATTTATTTAAACCACATCTCTGGTAGAGCCTAAAGAACTACCAGACATTATTGCTCATCATTTAGCAGAATTACCAGAAGGTAAAGATTGCTTTGAGTAAGTTTAAACATAATATAGGACTAATATTTGATTTATGAAAAAGCTCGGTACAGATCGAAAAGCCTAATTCCTTATTCCCTACTCCCTACTCCCCACTCCCCGCCTACGTAGATAATTTCAAAAATCAAATACGATTCCTATATAGCTATCATTACACCATGATGGCTATATTCTTACAAATCTTAATATTAATTATGTCTCACGTAAAGTATTGTTCATAGAAACATGATTCAATAATCCCCCAGTGTCATGCAACATGTTCTTTTTTATGATTCGGAGTGCAACTTTCCCTACTCGAGTGAGTCACTGCTGGTGTCAGGGAGCAAGATCGGTGGCACAGAGGGGTCGGTCATCCGCATTGCCGAGGGATTGAGCAAACGATACCGAGTCAGCGTTGGACAGCACAATCGGATCAAACACGAAAAGTCTACAGACCACAACATCCACTGGCTGACCAAAAAAGAAGCCACTGACTCCTCGTTGGATGTCGATGTTGTCGTCGTGCTCAGGAGGGTCGGCGACTTACCTCTGATGAAGTGGTATCACCCACGCGCTCGGCTATTCGTTTGGAGCCACGATTGGCTCTTTCCCTGCCCCTCAGTCTTCTCGCGTGCGAGCTTAACTTGGCGTGCGAAAACTGAGATGCGTTTCCTGCTTCATGCTTGTTACGACGCAGTTAACGTTGGAGTGTCTCGCACCCATATGGAAAACATCCGCGACAGCCTCAACAAGACACGGCTGATCGGCCCCCTTCGCGATCACGTGCGACTTGACTATGTTTATAACTCTATTCCTGAAAATATTGATGTTTTACCTGAAAGCGCTGCATACGATCCGACGAAACTTATCTTCGTCAGCGCACCCTGGAAAGGGCTGGATATGGTCTTGAAGTCCTTCAAGACGATCCGCCAACATATTCCCGACCTAAAGTTGCATGTCGCAAGCCCTGGATATGCATATCAGCCGGCTGAAAAGTTGGACGAGTCGTTAACCGAAAACGTTATTTTTCTCGGGAGCCTTTCACACGCCGCAGTTCTGCATGAAATGAGGTCAGCGTTGTGTGTTTTCTATCCAGCCAACAAAGTACCGGAGACGTTTGGCCTTGTATTTGCAGAAAGCAACGCCGTTGGAACACCGGTGCTGACTCATCCCATCGGAGCTGCTCCTGAACTGCTCACTCCAGAGCAATTGGTTGACGCTAGAGACACAAATGCAATCATCGAGCGTCTGAGGTCGTGGAAGAATGGTGGACGGCCAGTTGTGAAAGCAAAAGAAGAGTTCCGACTGAGCAATGTTATTCGTTCGTGGGAGCGGGTGCTGTTTTCGCAGCCTGCCTAGCAGCTTGTTGGAGAAATCCCTGTGTGTCATTAACACAATCAGGAAGAAATCAATCATATTCTGATGCAAGAAAGGATTAATCCTATTAAAAATTGGGCATGGCGCACTTGTACTGAGCGAAGCCGAAGTATGGGGCATTAATTAATCAGTTATTCTTTCGGCGTTGCATAAATGCGGGATGATTTAGGTTAATACGGGTATTTCCCAATACTTCAAATATGAAGTATTAACAATTCAAAATTCAAAACTTGTACTGAGCTAGGACTTACGCATTGACAAGAAATACCATATATGGGGAAGTTTAAAAACCACATCTTTCGTAAGGGCACAGCAATGCTGTGCCCCTACAGCATGGTCTATTGACGATCGCAGGATAATTAAGAAAAGCCTGAAAACTTCCGGCAGCATCGTTAATGCACATCACGATGAATTTGTACAGTGCGTAAGTCCTATGAGCGTAGCCGAAGTATTCAAAACTTGTACTGAGCGTAGCCGAAGTATTCAAACATTTTAGACATTTCAGACGGGGATTTAAACCCCGACTGAAACTGCTGCTACATATAGATGTAGGGGTCTTAAGCCCCCCATACGTGTCAACTTAACGTAAAAGCCATGTCTCGCAAGGAACTGAAGTTCCTTGCTAATAGCTTAAGTCATCTAAAGATGACTAAATAATCCGAAAAATTTTTAGTCTACTTCAGTAGACTTTAGC
>NZ_JAIVFR010000687.1 GCF_020829685.1 Nostoc sp. CHAB 5715
CCCATCGCACGAGCATATTATTTGATGACTTGTAAACTGAGCAAGGAAGAACGCAAGAAACGGGAAGCCCTATTTGGCGGTTTCAAAGATGGTTTGCAGCCTCTGAAACCTTACCAGTGGAAGATGGGTAAGGATAGACTCACTGAAATTCCTGTTACCACCATGCCAATTTTCAAGGTGCCAATTCACTTCAGTTACATAATGTATCTGAGTACATTTTCTTCGGAAGTGGCGTTACTCTACCTGCGAATTGCCTTATGGCTATGTAAACTTACGCATGTCCAGCCTTCTTTGCTATTCCATCCTACAGACTTTGTAAGTCAAGAGGATGTGCCAGAGCTATCATTCTTCCCTGGAATGACCCTTCCCACCTACAAAAAGCTGGCAATAGTGAATAAAAGTTTGGAACTTATATCCAGTCAGTTTAATGTTTTGACTGTTGGACAACATGCCAAATCCGTAGCCGATGTCCGTCAACTGCCTGTATTAGTGCCTCAAAAAAGGTAAAAATATGATTTATTGAAAGCGACGGGAAACTCCATCCTAAGAGTGGGTGTTCCGGGATAGTCGCCCCGTCGCTTGGGGCATAGGGCATAGGGCATTGGTAGTTTCTTCCCCATGCCCCATGCCCGATTCCCCATGCCCAAAAACTCCATCCCGCAAGTGGCGTGGAGTTTTTTATGCGATTGATAAGTCCAATTTGTATCCTTAATTACAAATAAAATTAACTTTGACCTGTTTTTGAGAAGGAGGAAATAGTGTTGTAAAAAAAATAAATTTATGTTTAAAATAGTTCACTATTCCAATGTCTTTATTAAAAACTTCTGGTGATATCCCTTCCCAGAGGTTATTTTTTTTAAATTCGGTGTCTAATCAGATTTTTTAATAGTTGTCTAGTTTTCAATATCAGCAAGTTATCTTGAAACCAGCTGACATTTGCTAGCAAGTATGTGTAAAGTAATTGAGAGTCAATCAATATCTCTAATTTTTGACACATCTATCTATGGTTAGAAAAACCCAACGTCTTTTGCTGCTAGTTGTTTGCTGTAGTATAACTGGTGTAATTTTAGGAGGTACTGCTGCTTGGGCAGAAAGTAATCTCTGCTTGGAAGACAGTAAGGTTACAAGTGAGTGTTTAACCCAAGACCCGATCCAAAAAACTATCCAGGGAATGAGTACCGGATTGTTAGCTGGGGCTGGGGCCGCAAGCGGTGCAGCATGGCAGTTACGGCATGAAGATTGAGTTAGGAGTTAGGGAGTAGTCATTGGTCATTGGTCATTGGTCATTAGTCACTTGTACTGAGCGTAGTCGAAGTATTGGTCATTGGTCATTGGTGCATACCCCGTCCCTTGCGGGCGGAAAAACTTTCTATGACGGACTAATTCAAACCACGTTAAAAAGTGGGTGTGGTATCTCAAAGAGAAATGACAAATGACTAATAGACATCTCCAGAAATTAAATATGCGTTATCTAGAACCCTTGTCTTGACGTAGCAATGCTACGTCTCTAGATTCTTTTTCACTGTCTCTAGATTCTTTTTCACTCCTATGTCTAATGACTAATGACAAATGACTAATGACTAATGACAAATGACTTTCGCGTTGCGGTTTGATTTTCTCAAACGACCGTTGGATTATCAATTGCATTGTTGATGCCTTATAGAGAATAATCAGAGAGAAAGCAGCTTTGGCCTCTTCATGCGAGATAATAAATATAAAATATGGCGATCGCAATCGATTTTGGTACTAGCAACACAGTCATTGCTCGTTGGAACCCTGTAACCCAACAGCCAGAAACCCTGAATCTACCAGGTTTATCAATTAAACAAAGTCTCAATCCACCACTGATTCCCAGCTTGGTTTATGTTGAAGACGCAACCCAAAATCAAGTCTTAGTAGGGCAACAAGTACGCGATCGCGGTCTTGACCTCAAGGGCGAAACGCGATTTTTCCGCAGCTTCAAACGCGGTATCGGTGCAGATATCCAAGGTTTTTTACCCGAACTCGATGGGCAACTTGTCACCTTTGAGCAAGTAGGGCAATGGTTCCTCACCAAAGTAATTCAAGAACTAGCTCCCCTGGAAGGGGGGTTAGATTCTCTAGTTTTAACCGTACCTGTAGACAGTTTTGAAGCTTATCGTCACTGGTTGGGGACAGTTTGTCAAGCCCTCCCCATCGAACAAGTGCGGATGTTGGATGAACCCACAGCCGCCGCTTTGGGTTATGGCTTGGCAGATCAAGAAATTCTCTTGGTGATTGATTTTGGTGGCGGCACTTTGGATTTATCCCTTGTCCGGTTGGATCAAGGTGTGCAAGCAACCACAAAACCGCTCGGATTTATCCTCAAGTGGGGTAATAAGTCACTGGCTGAAGATTCAAAACAAAAAGTTAAAACAGCCCGTGTCCTGGCGAAAGTTGGGCAGAATTTGGGCGGTACTGATATTGATAATTGGTTGGTAGATTACTTTGCCAAAACTCAAGAATTGGCGATAAGTCCGTTGACAATAAGATTGGCAGAACGGGTAAAAATTCAGCTATCAACTCAAAACCAAGCTAGTGAAGTTTATTTTGACGATGAGACATTTGAAAGCTATCAACTGGAACTAAACCGCGATACTTTTGAAAATATTCTTAAAGAACACGCATTTTTTGAGTTATTAGATGAGTCGATGACGACACTGTTGCAGCAAGCAAGACGGCAAGGAATAGAACTTCCAGATATTAATGCAGTTTTGTTAGTTGGTGGGACAGTGCAATTACCGGCAGTGCAGACATGGATAAAACAGTATTTTGAGCCAGAAAAAATCCGTTGCGAACGTCCCTTTGAAGCGATCGCTCAAGGTGCATTACAGTTAGCTCAAGGGATACAAATTAAAGACTTTCTTTATCATAGTTATGGTATCCGCTACTGGGATCGCCGCAATCAGCGTCATAAATGGCATTCTCTGATTAAAGCGGGACTTGCATACCCGATGAGTCAGCCGGTGGAATTAGTCTTAGGCGCTTCTGTGGAAAATCAGCCCAGCATTGAACTAATTATGGGAGAATTGGGAGCAGATACGGGTAGTACTGAAATTTATTTTGATGGCGATCGCTTAATTACTCGTCGTCTGGACAATAGTGAAACCAGCGTCAAACCCCTCAACGATCAAGAAGGCGCGAGGACAATTGCTCAACTGACACCAGCCGGATATCCTGGAAGCGATCGCATAAAAATTCTCTTTCAAGTTGATGACCAACGCTTTTTGCGAATCACCGTTGAAGACTTGTTAACGAATGATAAGCTGTTAGAAAATCAACTTGTGGCACAGTTGAGTTAGATATAATGCACATCATCAGTCGTAAAAAGCTGCGTGAATTTTGCCAAAATTATGCTGATTCCTGTGATGCACTTAAAAACTGGTACAAGGCTGCCAATAAAGCGACATGGAATAATCTTGCCCAAGTGCAAGCAGTTTATCCTCAAGCAGAAGCTGTTGGGAATTTCACTGTTTTTAATATCAAAGACAACAAATATCGTCTGATAGTTGATTTGGTTTATAGTGACCAAATAATTTATCTTAAATACATTTTGACGCACGCAGAATCCGATAAGGATAAGTGGAAAAATGACCCTTACTTTTAACCGCGAAACTTATGCTAGTTTGCTTACTAAATATCAACCCAAGGTTATTAAAACAGATGAGGAAAACGAGCAAGCTATTACACTAGCAGAGGAACTGTCTCATCGAGTTAACCGAACTTTAGAAGAGTTGGCATTATTAGACCTGTTGATCGCTCTGATAGAAAAATATGAGGATGAGCATTATCCAATGGGAGAATCAACAGCACACTCAATGTTCCTCCATCTGATCGATTCTCAGAGTGTTAATGAAGCTGAGTTAGTAGCAATTCTTGGTTCAAAAGAGGTTGTTTCTCAAGTTATGAGTGGAAAACAAGAAATTACTCAGGAGATGGCTAAGGTTTTAGGGAACTTTTTTCACGTTGATAGTAGTTTGTTTGAGAATTAAGCGATCGCACCTTCTCATTTCAGCCGAGTTATTTCTAGCCTCCCATCTTTAACCATCCAAAAACTTGATTGACGGTTAGTGCAAGTTGAATTTCTGGTAATACAGGCAAAAAATCTTCTCCCTGGAGTAACACTGGTTGTTGCTCTGGTAGAAATACCAAAATACTGAAGTCATCGGGATCAATTAACCAACCTAAACGACTACCATGTTTTAAACAATGTAGAA
>NZ_JAIVFR010000688.1 GCF_020829685.1 Nostoc sp. CHAB 5715
ATTACAACATATTACATTTTACAGGTCATGTCACTAATAATTTAATCGTCGGTAAAACTCTATCATTACCAAGGCACTAGCCGAAGATTCTACACTCCAGAAAGTACTCACTACATGAGGAACGCCTTGACTCACAAAACCAGTCACTAAACTTACATATTCGCTGCTGATAGTGTGGTTGCTAGTAGTTAAATTTTCACAAGCGGAGAGGGTAATAAGATTGTAACTTGCTAGATTTTGTTGGCAGATTTCATCTAGAGTAAGTTTGTCTTCACCAGCTAATGCTAATTCTGACTTTTTGGGTTCAATTAAATTATTAGTGACATGACCTGTAAAATGTAATATGTTGTAATTATCAAATAAGGCGTTTTCAACAATATTTTTCGTGGCTTCTAAACCCTGAACTCGTTGGATATTATTGAACATCTGGCTAACAACTTCCGACTCAAGTTTGGCAAATTTCAGTGTGGGATAACCTGTATTCTCTGGATGTTCAATACTGAGCAATAATTTATTTTGCCATTGCCAGATATCTTCAGTTCTTATTGATAAACCTATTTGGGCACTAGGTAGATAGGTAACGCTGAAATTTGATTCCACATTCGGCAATTCTTCCGGCGATGGAGAAGGAAGATGGAAAAGGGTATGAATGGGCAATCTGTACAAGTCACGGTGAGGAATTAAAACCAGTTGGCTGATACCTTCGAGTTCTTGTGCAATTGTGGAAATATTCAGAATTTCATACAGTTGCAACAGCTTCTGTTCCATATCAACTCGCCAAGAATGCTGGCTTTTACTTTCTTTGTCTTGGGCCGTGGTACGATATTCTTGGTATTGTTGATGCCAATCTTCTAGCCAAGTTTCAAATTCAATTAGGCGTTGTACTGCTTCGGGTAGGGGTAATTCATTTAGACGAATAGCGTCTTCTCCTAAAGGTATTGCCCCAGTATCTTGCATGGGTGTAAATAGGAGGATCGGTGATGGTGCTTGGTCTTTGAGAATAAATGTGTGTAAGGCGACTGGACTAATATGCCAGTAAATAATTGCTGTTGTGGGATTGAATAGTTGTTGAATTGCGCCATAATAAGGCGAGTAAATATTATCATTCCAGTCATAAAGCAGCCAGTTTAAACAAGCATTTTTGCCTTGTTCGGCAATTTCCCAGGCTTCAACTAAATCACCGGACTCTACGGCTAAATCAACTGCTAATTGGTCAAAGCCTGCAAATTTCAGGGCTAACTGTTTTTTACTTTCGTATGAGCGAGTTTCTTCACTGAGTAATTGTCGCAATAAATCTGTACCGCGTTGCAGCAATTCTTGAACTTGTGTTGTTTGTCCCAAACCCATCAGCACTTTGCTTAGAGATTGTAAAACCTCTAGGTGCAACTGGGGAAAATATTCTAGTGTGAGGGTTAACAGCGCCTGATGATATTCAGATGCGGCTTTGCGCCAATAATCGCGGGGATTAGTATTTTTTTTGCCTTGATCGTAATAAGTATTAGCGATCGCAAAATGCAATCTACCCCAACCTTCTGGATGGGTATCTGTCCGCAGATGCTTTAACCCTTCTTCGTAGCTGGCTAATTTCCCTTCGTAGCCGCCCTGTTGTAAGCCGGGATTTCTCGCTGTTATACTACTCGAAATCTGCAATGCCTCAGCATTAACTAAATTACCGATCGCAGTTCCCCGACCAATCCAAGCTTCCCAATAATCTTGTTTAATTTGCAAAGCGTTGTCATAACAAGCGATCGCTTCGGCAAATTGTTCTAAATAAAACAATGCTACTGCCTGATTATACCAAGCTAAGTGGAAGTCGGGTTTAATAGCGATCGTTTGTTGATAGGAAGCGATCGCTTCTTGTCTACGTCCTAAGTTGTCTAACGCTATACCCCGGTTGTACCAAGCTAAGTAGAAGTCGGATTGAACTGACAGTGCTTTATCCCAGGAGGCGATCGCTTCTGACCATCTTCCTAAATTAAACAGCACTACACCTCGGTCTATCCAAACTTCGTGATACTCTGGGTTAATTTCTAGCGCTTTGTCGTAAGATATAATCGCTTCTGTAAATTGTTCGCCGACAGCTAGGGCTATGCCACGGTGATACCAGTTTTCTTGGTCTTCTGGTTCCAAATGTAGCGCTTGGTCATAACTAGAAATAGCTTCGGGTAGCCAACCTAACTTCAGCAGTGCCAAACCCTTGCTAGACCAAGCTTCTTGGTAGTCTGGCTTGATATCTATGGCTTTGTCAAAAGAAGCGATCGCTTCTTCAAAATATCCTAATTCTCCGAGAGTTCCACCCCGGTTGTACCAAGCTTTGTAGAAGTCGGGTTTCAGTTGTGTGGCGGTTTCGTAAGATGCGATCGCTTCATCAAAACGTTCTAAATGGAACAGCGTCAAGCCTCGGTTAAACCAATACTCTGAGAATTCTGGTTGAAGTTCAATGGCTTTGTCATAAGATGCGATCGCGCCTAACAAATCGCCTGTTTTCGCTTGGCTTAGACCTTGGTAAAACCACCCTTGAGCCTGAGTTACAGGATCATCGCCATGTCGCTCAATTATACCAGGGGAATTGCTGTTTTGAACTGCCAAATTAGAAGCAAGTTGCTGGACTAAATTGGTACTTTGATCCAATCTCACCCACAACTCATCTAATGTATTAGCCACATTTGGCTCTAAATTGGTCAAAGTGTTATCCCAAGTTTCCACTGAGGGAGAAGTTATTAATTCACTTCTTTGTCTAGTAGAAAGGAGATTTGCTCCTGTTGTACTTTGAATAACTTCATCATCGAACCTCAGTTGGGCTAATGAGGTGATTGAATCTTCTGCTGCGGGGAGAGGGAAATTTTCAGGTATTGTGGTTTGGGAATCTTCCCTTCCATACTCCAATACCAGTTCCTCTAAATTCTCGGTGAAAGTTTCCTCAAAAGAGGTATTTTCCGCTGACGTTATTGGTTCAACATCTGGCTCATCATATTCCCATAATTGCTCACCTAAGTTGCGGATTAACTCTTGCCCAGGTGAAGTTGGGATAATTTCTTCATTGGTTGTGATTTCTATCACATCTGGCTCATCATACTCCCATAACTGTTCGCCTAAATTGCGGATCAGTTCAAGCCCTGGAGTAGTTTCTATTACATTTCGCTCATCATACTCCCATAACTGTTCGCCTAAATTGCCGATCAGTTCTTCTCCAGGAGTAATTTCTAAGCCCTCTTCTGAATAATTCTCCTCATCCTCTATCTGTGAACGTGAGTTTTGCATCAGCCGGATGCCAATGTCATAAGCAACATCTCCAATTCTGCCAACACCAAGTTCCCCCAATTGCACCATCTTTGTTGCTAAAAGAGGATTCGGTGTCGGTGAAGCTAGCAAGCTTTCGCCAAACATCACCAACCAATCTATCCAGCGTTCAGCCGGAATGCGATTTTCTACCCGTTGCAGATACCTCAATGCCCACTGTCGTCCTCGTGCTTGATGCACGCCTTCTAACAATTGGATAAACAATTGTTCCAGATCCGCATTGGTTAGTTCTGGTAGCATCTCCACCAGATTATGTCCTCTTGCATCCTTGAGAGAACTAGCCTGCTTACTTGCAATGAGGCGCTTTAAAAACCTTCTAAGCGACTGCGATATCCGCCTGAGCATCTGCCACACTATTGGATTTTCTTTTTCTAGATTGTAGCCATCGTTGTGTTAAAAAAAATCATCAATTACGTAAAAATCCATTAGATCGGGACAGGGCTTCCGTCGCAGATTAGCAAAAAATATACAAAACTTCAAGAGTAGAGTATTACAACGTTACAATTGCCATCGACTCTTGATGCCAAGTGGTTAATTTTCTGCTTGCTCTGTAGTCGATTGACCGGCAGGATATAATTGATTGATCAATGCCTGGACAAGCACTTCTGGATCATCTGTCTCAATGGCAAGCTGTTGAGCAATTTGCTGGCGTAAGTTTTCATCCTGCTGCAACATCACAAACAACTCTTCTAGGGTGACAGTTTGGTATTCTCCCTCTGGGGGGTTCTCTGGGGTATCTACTGACTCTGATATGGGGGCAGTTGGCTCAGATGGTATTGTACTAAAAGCATCTGGCCCTTCATATTCCCAAATTGGTTCGCCTTGATTGCGTGTTAACAACTGCATCCCGATACTATAGGCAACATCTCCGATTTCTCCGATGTCCAACTCACCCAGTTGCACTAACCGTGCAGCTATTTCATTATCG
>NZ_JAIVFR010000689.1 GCF_020829685.1 Nostoc sp. CHAB 5715
CTTTGGTTGCTCTATGTTTAGAACGCGACCTAGATATGGTAGTGGGAATTTTAGCTATTCTCAAGGCTGGTGGTGCATACATTCCCCTTGACCCAAGTTATCCAGTGGAACGTTTGAATTTTATGCTTTTTGATTCCCAAGCATCGCTGTTAATTAGTAAGCAAGAGATATTAGAAAAACTATCGTTATCTGCGGCTAAAACTGTTTGCTTGGATATCCACAAAGAGGAAATTGCACAAGAAAGCTTGGAAAATCCCATTAACATTTCTTCTTCCAATCATCTCGCTTATATTATCTACACATCTGGATCAACTGGAACACCCAAAGGTGTTCTTGGTACCCATCGCGGTACAGTAAACGGTTTACACTGGTTGTGGAAAACCTATCCTTTTAGCGAGGGAGAAGTTTACTGTCAGAAAACAGCTATTAGTTTTGTCGATTCCGTATGGGAAATTTTTGCTCCTTTACTGCAAGGAATTCCCACAGTAATTATTAGCAATGCTACAGTACTAGACCCACAATTATTTATAGAATTTCTAGTGCATCACAAAGTTTCTCGGATTATAATTGTACCTTCATTACTACGACTACTTTTAAATAATTATAGTCATCTAGTTAAAAAATTAACCCACCTAAAATTCTGGATAACTAGTGGTGAAGCATTATCGGTTAAATTAGTTCAAACTTTCCGAGAATTGATGCCCAAAGCAAAACTAATTAACCTTTATGGCTCATCGGAAGTTTCCGCCAATGCTACGTACTATGATACTGGTTTATTACCAGAACAAGTCCACAGTGTGCCCATTGGTCGTCCAATAGATAACACTCAAATCTATGTATTGAATTGCGATTTACAACCAACACCCATAGGAGTAATTGGAGAACTTTATCTTGGTGGTGATGGGTTAGCAAAGGGTTATTTACATCGCCCAGAATTAACCCAAGAAAGATTTATTGATAATCCTTTTATACCTGAAAATAAACTTTATAAAACAGGCGATTTAGTTCGATACCTCCAAGATGGTAATCTTGAATACTTAGGTCGTCATGATGAACAAATAAAAATTAGGGGTTTTCGAGTAGAATTAGGAGAAATAGCGGCTGCGATCGCACAACACCCAGATGTGCAAGAGTCGGTTGTAATTGCCAGCAATGATGCTCAAGAAAATCCCCGTTTGATTGCCTATGTTGTCACAGATAAGCAGGATATAACTACACAACTGTTATCATCTTTGCAACAGAAGCTGCCCAATTACATGTTACCATCCGCTTTTATCGTACTTGATAAATTTCCACTGACACCTAATGGAAAAGTAGATAAGCGTGCATTGCTAAGTAGTGAGGTTATTCAATCAAATACAAATAAAGCCTTTGTTGCTCCTCGAAATTTTACAGAATTAGCTTTAGCAAAAATTTGGGAAAAGCTTCTCGATACTAGCCCTATTGGAGTGACAGATAACTTCTTTGAATTAGGTGGTCATTCATTTTTAGCCATTCGCTTAATGGCTCAAATTCATGATAAATTTGAACATAATCTTCCCGTCTCTACTCTTTTTGAAAACCCAACTATTGAAAAACTAGCTGCGATTGTTAGTCAACCATATCGCGAAATTTCTAATTCTCACTTAGTAGCAATTAACCCTTCAGGAGACAAGACACCTTTCTTCTGCATACATGGTGCTGGTGGGAATATTAGTGCATATTTTAGTATATCCAGAAGGCTGGGTGAAGATTATCCATTTTATGCTTTGGAAGATAGCTTAGAACAAGATAGACCCGAAATTGTTTCGGTAGAAGAAACAGCAACTCGTTACCTGCAAGAAATTCGTAAAGTGCAACCAAATGGTCCCTATCTTCTAGGTGGTCATTGTTATGGTGGTGTATTAGCCTTTGAAATGGCAAGACAATTACACAATCAGGGCGATACTGTTGGTTTATTAGTTGTCATTGATGCCATATTACCAAAAACAATAATTGAACCTACAGATGATGACGATGCTAAGTTTTTGCTTCGGATTACCGAATCAATTAAAACCGATAATTATGTGGATTTTTCAGTACCTTTTGAAGAACTTCGAGATTTGCCATTGACAGAACAGTTAAATTTGATTAATAAAAAGGCAAATTTTATCTTCAGTGATGCAGAGATTCAAGATTTTCTCCGTTATTACAAACTTTTCAAACTGCATGTTCAAGCAATGCGAAATTACGTTCCCCAAGTTTCTCCCCAACCCATAACTATATTTCGAGCTAGTGAAGAAATAATACATGACTTTGATAATCCAGAGTGGTCTAGTAGTGATCCTCTATTAGGTTGGAGTAAATGTTCTAGTGAACCCATTCAAACTGTTGATACCCCAGGGGATCATTTCTCTATTTTGGTTGAACCTCATATCCAAGAATTAACTAAACAATTAAAAAGATGTATCGATAATGCTATGTGCAATCTAAATTGATAATGGGAGTAAACACATTATGCAACTACCCCCAGGACCAAAAACCCCTTCTTGGTTAATAGGTCTGCAATTCGAGGCTGATCCCTTTGGTTATATGGATAGGTTTTCCAAACGTTATGGTGATATGGTCACTCTCATGTTTGATTCCACACCAATAATTTATGTAAGCAATCCATCAGGAATCAAGGAAATTTTCACAAATACCAAAGAAATTGTTGCAAAGGGTGATTTAAATCGGGCTTTCGCTTTAGGGACAGGAGAAAAAGGAGTCCTTCAACTTGATGGTTTAATTCACAAAAATCGACGCAAAATATTGATGCAGACTTTTCATGGGGCGCGGATGCAAGCCTGTGGAAAACATATCTGCGAACTAACGGAAAAGATTATTGGTCAGAAGAAAGTTGGAAAACCTTTCATCGCATACCCAACAATTGAAGACATTACCTTAAAAGTTGGCATAAAAGTTGTTATGGGTTTAGATAAAGGAGAACATCATGAAAAAATTAAGCATTTATTTACCTCCATTTTGAGATTAAATGTACAATCACCAATAGATAAGATTCTGCTCACTATTTTTGGAGAAAGAGATTTAGGTCAGTGGAGTCCACATGGTTATAATCTTTACCTTCTACAACAACTCTTCCAATTACTATTGTCTGAGGTTGAAGAACGTCGCAAGCAAGCAGATTTTTCACACGCTGATATGCTTACCGATCTTATTTTTGCTGAAGATGAGACAGGTCAACCATTAAGCAATGAGGAAGTACGTGACCTTTTATTATCTCCGATATATGCAGCTGGCGATGCTTCCGGAACTGCGATTGCTTGGGCTTTGTACTGGATTCACCGTTTACCATCTGTGCGATCGCGCTTGCTATCAGAACTCGATAGTCTTGGTGACAACCTAGACCCCATGAGCATTTTCGCATTACCTTACTTGAATGCGGTTTGTAATGAAGTTTTGCGAATTTATCCAACCCAGTTGTTTGCATTTCCCAGATTGGTAGAATCAACTGTCGAGGTAATGGGCTACAAATTGAATCCGGGAACAGTGCTTATTGCTAATATTTATTCAACACACCAGCGTGAAGATTTATATCCTCAGCCAAAAGAATTTCAGCCAGAACGCTTTTTAGAAAAACAATTCTCTCCCTATGAGTTTTTACCCTTTGGTGGTGGTTCTCGTGTGTGTATCGGCGCAAGTTTTGCCTTATTTGAAATGAAACTTATATTAGCAACTATTCTTTCACGTTATGAATTAGAGCTTGTCAGTAAACGTCCAGAACGTCCCAAATATGGAGATCTAATTTGTTATCCAGCTAGCGGTGTGAAGATGGTTATGCACGGTCGGCGTCAGCATCAAGGACAGTCGCAACCGTTCGTTGTCAGTTCATTTTAACACCTATCAATAATTTAACATTTCTCAAAAAATACTAATGAAACTACCTGATGGACCAAAAACTTCTCCCCGGTTGCTTAGTCATCAATTTGAGACCGAGCCGCTTGGTTTTATGGATGCTATGGGCGAGCACTATGGTGACATTTTTACCATTATGGCTGATTCTGTACCTTTAGTAATAGTCAGCAACCCAGAAGGGATAAAGCAGATTTTTACTAATGCAAAAGAGATTACAGCGTCCGTGGATGTCTGTTTTGAACCTTTCGTAACTCGTCAGGCAGTGGTGACATCAAAAATAAACTGAACTATTCAGTTTTGAGTCCAATTATTCTTAACCAAGCAAACTAGGAGATTTAAGGCAATGG
>NZ_JAIVFR010000068.1 GCF_020829685.1 Nostoc sp. CHAB 5715
GAAAAAGTCATCTCGCGTAAGATTGATATCAAAGAAGGGATTCTTTCTGATCTATTATATAAAGCTATCGTACCTGATAATATCAAGTAACGATAAGCACCTAGAGGCAGGTTTATTCAGCTATTAACTTGGGTGGCTGTATTGGTTTGGCAAGATGTTTGTGAAATCATGCTGAAAGCACCTATTACACTGTAGCGGAAGTTTGCCTACCTTTAACAACGGGCTTAACAAGTTAGTTGAGCAACTTGTTAAGCCTATTGTCTGGTTAATTGAGATGGATGATAAATAGATTAGCGAAAATCGAGGAAGGAAGAAAAAACAGGCGATCGCAAACCTCCTTACAGATGTGATTTGGTAATAACAATTAGTTGTAACTAAAATATTCCAGTAATGAAAATACCATTTATTCACCAACGCCGCACAGTTTTAAAACGCATTATCCAATTTTCTGTTTTGGGATTGTTTACTCTATCAACTCCCTTAATAGGTAGCTTAGTCAATAACGCTCAAGCACAAAAAAAAGCTGGTTTTACTGCTAAAGTGATCAACTTGGCATATCAAACTTCTGGAGATATTGTCAAAGTCAAAAAAGTTGTTGAGCCACGTTTCAAAGCATTGGGTGTGACTGTAAATTGGGTTGGGCCATTCCCCGCCGGGCCGCAACTAATAGAAGCGATGAATGCAGGTAAGGTAGATATCGGCAATGTCGGAGAGACACCGCCAATATTTTCCCAAGCCGCAGGTATCACAGAAGTTATCTATATTGCCGGACGCACACCCAGCAAGGGGGAAAACCAAGGTGTTGTAGTCAGAGCTAATTCTCCAATTAAGAAGATAGCGGATATTAAAGGTAAGAAAATTGCTTTTCAGAGGGGATCGAATGCACACTATTTATTAGCAAAAGCCTTGCAAGAGGTGGGGTTAAAAATTAAGGATGTTACAATTGTTGGTTTGACTCCATCTGAAGCCCGTGACGCTTTTATTCAAGACAAAGTTGAAGTTTGGGTAGGTGGTGACCCTTTTTTGGCTCTTGTGGAAAAAATTATCCCAATTCGTAATCTGAGAAATGCAGCAAGAATTAATACTCTCGGCGGCTTTTATCTTGGTAGGCGTCAATTTGTCACCCAAAATCCCGAATTGGTGCGAGTATTTTTAGAGGAAGCAGACAAGGTAGGAGAATGGGCTGAAAAAAATCCAACTGAAGTTGCTAAAGCTTTTGCTCCCGAACTGAAATTAGATGTATCAGTTTTAGAAAAGGTGGCACGCCGACGTACTTTTAGGTTGAGAAGACTAACACCTGGCATTATTGCCGAACAACAGCGCGTTGCTGACTTTTATTTCCAAGAAAAAATCATTCCCCGTAAAATAAATATTAGAGATGCGATTCTTCCTACTCAACTAGATGTAGCTATTACGCCTGTTCGTCTTAAGTAAGCTGTTACGCAAATAAAATTGTATATTTACTCATGAGGGTTGTCATTAGTCATTTGTCATTAGTCATTTGTATTTAAAAGGACAGTCTTAACAATTGCAATGTACAATCTAGACGCGCATCAGCTTAACGTAAACACCTACAGACAGGTTTATTCAGCTATTAAGTTGGCGATCGCATCTACTAATTCAGCTGGTTCTACTGGTTTGGCAAGATGCTTGTGAAATCCGGCTCTTAGTACTTGGTTGGCGTTCATTTCTCCAGCATAGGCGGTGAGTGCGATCGCTCGAATTTGCCCTCCTTGTTCTGCTGGGAGTGTTCTCAACTGTCGCATGAACATACATCCATCCACTTCTGGCATCCCAATGTCGCTTAAAAGTATATCTGGCAAGGATTGGCTTAAAGCGGCTAGTGCTTGGGCTACTGATGTCACTGCTGTCACATTTGCCCCATATTGCTCTAGCAAGAAAACAATAAATTCTTGTGTATCTGCATCATCATCCACTACTAAAATATTGACACCATTTAAATTTGAGGATGCCTCTGAGTCACTACTTTCCTGTTTAATCTCTAATTGATTTTGGATCAGTGGGAGTCTCACAGTAAAAGTTGCCCCCTGATCTTCGCCCTTGCTTTCTACCTGGACTGTCCCGCCATGCAGTTCGACTAAGTGACGGACGATCGCTAACCCTAACCCCAATCCACCAAACTTTCTGGTGGTGCTGCTGTTCTCTTGGCGAAAATATTCAAACACGTAAGGCAGAAAATTGGGATCGATGCCTTTCCCTGTGTCGCTGACGATAATTTGAGCGTAAAGCGGGGAGTGAGGAGAGACGCGATTAATCGCGTCTGTACGGAGTGGGGAGTGATTTGGTATTTCTTTACCCCCTACTCCCAATTCCCCACTCCCTACTCCCCACTCCCCACTCCCTACTTGTTCCAATCGAATATCAACCCGTCCCCTGGCAGGTGTAAACTTAACTGCATTTGAGAGCAGGTTCCAAACGATTTGCTGCAATCGGCCAGAATCACCTAAAACTTGTCCCAAATGTGGTTCCAGGCTGATGTGCATCTCAATTGACTTCGCTTCTGCCGATAACCGCACTGTTTCCATTGCTGCCGAAATCACAGATGCCAAATCAACTAGGTAGATATTTAAGCTGAGTTTACCTTGTAAAATTCGGGAGATATCCAGCAAATCTTCAATCAGTTGAGCCTGTAACCTAGCATTTCGCTCAATAGTCTTCAGCGCTTGAGGGATTGTCTTTTCATCAAGTTTTTTGGTTTGGAGTAGCTTAGACCATCCTAAAATTGGGTTGAGTGGCGATCGCAATTCATGAGAAAGGACTGCTAGAAACTCGTCTTTAATCCGGTTAGCGTTTTCTGCTGCTTCCCGTGCCGTTTGCTCTGCTTCGTATAGACGGGCCCGTTCCATTTCTACCTGCTTGCGCTCTGTAATATCCCGCGAAGACGCTTGCATTTCTAAAATTTCTTTAGTTTGGCGATCGCGGATAGCTCGCATTGCTACCAAACCTCTAAAGCCTGGAACAGAAGTGATTCGAGCCAAGCTTCAAGCAAGAAGAGCCAAGCTTGAATCACAAGCATGAATCACAAAATCATTTTCAAAAATTTTATTTTCAGAAGTAGGAAGTCTAATTTTGCCTACAATAAAGGTAGTTGCGTAGTTTTAAGATATAAAGATGCCGATACTAACCCTTAGCAATGAGCAGGTTGTTGAACTGGTCAAACAATTGTCACCTGAACAGCAAGCGGAGGTATTTAGGTTTTTACTTCTTCAGCAGTGGGGGACATGGGAATCGTTGTCGCGTTATGGATTTGACAAAGCTAGATTAGTTGCTCAAGAGCGAGGTTTTGACTGGGGTGCAATGACTGAGGAAGAACGTGAAGCTTTAATCGATGACGTTGTGCATGAGGATTAATGCCATACGTTGCGGTTTTTGACACCAATATTTTGCTCTCCGCCCTACTCTCTACGAACGGTAACCCATTTCGCTGTTTAGCTTTGGCAAGGATAGGACAGGTCGAGTCTGTGACATGTCAAGAAATTTTAGACGAATTTGCCGAGAAGTTGCTCGTGAAGTTTGAATTTTCTGAAGAGATGACGCAAGCAGCAGTAAAGGAGGTGAGTGGGTTTTCTCGTCTGGTTAAGATTTCTGGAACGCTTAAGGCAGTTCCAGCCGATCCAGATGATGACATGGTTGTAGAGTGTGCATTGATTGGTAATGCAACTCACATTGTTACAGGGGACAAACATCTTTTGTCGTTGACAACCCACAAGAGTGTTGCGATTGTGAAAGCAGCAGAGTTTGTTGCATTGTTAGCGTCATCCTAGTGAATCTTGCCAGCTGCCCAACACTGCGTTGGTGCGGACGGTTGAAGCTAAGACTGAAATAAACCCTCAAACATTAGTTGAGAATAATGTCAATAATTGACAAATTCAGGAGTTAGTGATTTTATCCTCAATAAGCTCAAGCCTTTTTCAGAACATCTATTTTACAGACAATAGTCTGGGCAATGGTTTCAGAGTTTTAATTTCATCGAACTCCTAAGAAAACGCAGTTTTCTTTCGCCCTTCCCGTAGGTGCGCCTTCGTTGGAGACTCACGTTAAATATATTTTTATTTTTCTAGTCGATATTGGAATATAGCAGATGCTATAACTCTCACTACATATATCTAGAGTTATAGAGGTTGTAAGTTGGTGATTATGTACTACATCAACTATTATGCAAGCTATTTAAGCTAGTAATAGAGTTGTTTCAATCGAGAGAATGAAAATATGAGGGTTTGGCTTGCCTGCTTTTTTGTGTTATTTGCCTTAGCGGAACTGTTTGATTGGTTACAAGAATTTAATCTGCCATTACCTATCTATATTTTGGGTGGCGCTTTTTTAGCTGTTGCTTCTAACTATGATAAAATATTTGACTCCTATTTTGCTGATTCAACCATCGAGGCATCACTCGAACAATCCCAGTTAGATTCACTAACCCCATCTACTAATCCTATTTCTTTCCCAATTGCCAGTGCTGTTGAAGATGCTCAAACATCTCAAACGGATGATTAGCTGCATAGCCCAATCGCTTGTCTAGTCTCTAAGCAGCAAGTAAACTGCTACATTAATATAGAAGCTCAGGTTAATCAGCTTTTAACCTAGAGTCAGAAAATTAACTTCTGTACCTGCAACATCTACCCAATTCAGGCTACCGCCGCAACGCCGTGATTAGTGGACTATTAGAAAAACTCCGTGTCCCCTTTGTTAAAGTTCAGGATTCTCGTAACACTTCCAAGAGCAAAAGCTGGTTGCAAATTATTTTAGTTACCAGTGTAGGAGTCACCGCCTTTATCTGGGGAGTTAGGGAACTCAAATGGTTGCAGCCTTGGGAGTTGAGAGTTTATGATCAGATGTTGCGATCGCAAAAAGCAGAAGCACCCGATCGGCGGATTTTGCTGGTAAAAATCACTAACGAGGATCTCAAACGAGAGAAAGGGACTCTATCAGATCGTACAATAAATCAGCTGTTAAATAAAATAGAGTCTTATCAACCGCGAATTGTTGGTTTATATCTTTTCCAACCAGAACACAACAATTTGGCAGCTAATTTGCAAAATAAAGATAACATCGTCAGCACCTGTTTTTTCAGCAGCTTGGGTAGAGATGAAATTCCACCGCCACCAAATTTCCCTATAGATAATGTTGGTTTTGGCAATGTGGTTGCTGACAATGAAAACGACCAAATTCTCCGCCGCAGTTTGTTATTTGTTCACTCTCCATACAAAAAATGTACAACATCATTTGCATTTGGTGCGCTCATAGCAATTAATTATCTGGAAAAACAAGGCATTGAATACGACTTTACTAATAAAGGGGATTTTCAGTTAGGTAAAATCCTCTTACCGCGTTTACAAGCTAATTCCGGTAGCTACCAACATTTGGATGCAGATGGCTATCAAATATTATTAAATTACCGTCACCCCAACAGCTTTGCCGACGAAGTAACCCTCACACAAGTCTTCAGTGGCCAAGTCAACCCCAATTTAGTCAAAGATCGCCTTGTAATTATTGGCGCTACTGCCGCTAATTTACCTCAAGGTAGCTTTTATACACCTTACAGCGCTTTGCCAGATCAACCACCCAGAATGCCTGCTTTGCTTATTCATGCACAGATAGCAAGCCAACTCATCAGTACAGTGTTAGATGGACGACCTATAATTTGGTACTGGCCAGACTGGGCGGAACTTATTTGGGTGTGGGGCTGGTCGCTTTTAGGTGGAATTATAGCATGGCGGTGGCAAAATCCGTTGCTGTTGCTAGTGGTGGGAGGGACAACTCTACTTGGCTTAGTAGGAATCTGCGTTGCTTTGTTTTTGCAAGCCGGCGGATGGATACCATTAGTTCCCTCTGGCCTGGCTTTAGTGATTAGTAGCATTTGTATGATTACTTATACTAGCTACCAAAATCAGCGACAAACTCAGGTGATTATTCTGCAAGTTGAAAAACAACAAGAAGCGATCGCGCAATTAAATGTACTCTTAGAAGATAAAACAGCACTTCCCGACTCTTATCTTGATTTTCCTCCTATTGATTCACCAGAAATAAAATCAGGTGATTTGCTTTTGGGTGGACGCTACAAAATCTCTCAAGTTCTCGGTGCTGGTGGATTTGGCCGCACTTATTTAGCACGGGATACTCAACGCCCAGGTAATCCGATTTGCGTAGTTAAAAAGTTAATGCCAGCCCGTCAAGATACACGATTTTTGCAAGTTGCTCGTAGGTTGTTTAATAGTGAAGCTGAAATATTACAATGTTTGGGTAAACATCATCAGATTCCCGAACTACTTGCTTATTTTGAAGATGACCAAGAATTTTATTTGGTTCAAGAATATATTGAGGGACATACCCTCAGTGAAGAGTTACAACCTGTGCGGAATGTGCAAAATGAATCATTTGCGATCGAGATGCTTAAACAAGTTTTAGAAGTTCTAGAATTTGTTCATCAACATCGAGTGATTCATCGTGATATCAAACCAGCTAATATTATTAGATGCGCTCAAGATAATCGGTTGGTATTGATTGACTTTGGTGCAGTCAAATTGATGCAACCGCCAAGTAGTGAGCAAACAGAATTAGCCACAGTAGCCATCGGGACGCGGGGTTATGCACCTCCAGAACAATTTGCTGGTCATCCGCGCTTATCCAGTGACATTTACGCTTTAGGAATGATTGCCATTCAAGCTATAACAGGGATACCACCGCAAGAACTCCACCCAGATAGAGAAACGGGTAATATTATGTGGCGGCAAACTGTGCAAGTGAGTGAAGAATTAGCGGCAATTTTAGATAAAATGGTTTGCTATCATTTTAGCGATCGCTATCAATCAGCCGCCGCAGTTTTACAAGATTTAAAACGTATGTAACCCTGGCGATTAGAAATCGCGGCTACACAAACGAAGTCCCCCGTCGCAGACTAACAAAAAATGGCGTTGCATATTTGCAGGATGTTTTTTAATTTTTGCGAACTCATAAACCTAATTCCTTCTCTTCGAGACGCTTTGCGAACGCGCACTTCGCGTCTTCGCGGTTCAATAATTCATCCCTATTTTCTGCAACGCCCAAAAAATTAATGGTTTATAACCCGCGTTCACGCGGCATACCGTAGGGAAAGCGGGTTTTATTTGTGTAGCCGCAACTTCCAGTCGCCTGATGCTATTTAAACGCAAACTTCTGCATTGTTATTGTATCGACTGACAATGCCATTGTTTCGACTGACATGCCATTGTTTCGACTGACAATGCCATTGTTTCAACTGACAATGTGATTGTTTCAACTGACAATGCCATTGTTTCGACTGACAATGCCATTGTTTCAACTGACAATGCCATTGTTTCAACTGACAATGCCATTGTTTCAACTGACATGCCATTGTTTCGCTCGCACGCAATTATCCGCCGTTAGCTCAACATTATCAAGCTGTTCGTCAAAATTTAAAATATGAAGCTGAAATCCGCAGTAAAGGCCCTTTACCCGCTAAAATTATTTTCCTTACAACAGCCTTCGGTTGGAGCGTTGTTGCTGGAGTGCTTACCAGTATAATAGCCTGGATATTGTTTAAAAAAATTCGCCGCTAATAACTCTTCCCTTTGCGTCCTTAGCGGTTCGATACCCTAACCATGTCCACTCAACCCACAATCCAAAGCATATACACCGATGGTGCTTGCACCGGGAACCCTGGCCCTGGCGGTTGGGGAGTTGTCGTCTATTTTAGCGATGGCTCAATCCACGAAATGGGCGATGCATCCCCTCATACCACTAATAATAAAATGGAAATGCAAGCTGCGATCGCAGCCCTGCAATTTTTGCAAACATCTCAACAAACCCAACCCATCATCCTTCATACCGATAGCGAATACCTAATTAACTGCGTTACCAAGTGGGTGAAAGGCTGGAAAAAGAACGGCTGGAAAAAGTCAGATGGTAAACCCGTGCAAAACCAAGACCTTTTGGAAACTCTCGATGAACTTAATACCCAACAGATAAAATGGCAATACGTCAGGGGACATTCTGGTAACATAGGTAACGAACGTTGTGATGCGATCGCTCGCACATACGCCAGTGGTAAAATTCCTTCGCTACAACAATTAACTGCTGCAAATTTTTATCAATCTTTACCTTCTACAAATGAACTAAATGTAGCAAAAGTAGCTGATTATGAAAAAAACTCTCGAATAATTAACCAAAGTCCGCAAGAAATCAGTACTTCTGCACCAGAAATAACCGTTATGGAACCATCTACTGGGCCAACTGCGGCCGCAACCGATGAAAAACCGCCAGAAATGAGGGTTTCGCAACTCCGCAGCTTGGTCGAAACTCTGCGTATCGCTGACGAAATTTCAGAAAAAGGCTACTTAATCACCAGTTCTGAGTTAGCAGACTTGATGGATGTCCACGCCAGCGCTGTTACCAGTCGGGGAGATCAATGGCGCTGGCGAAACTGGATAGTGTCACGGGTACGCCGTGAAGGAAATCAAATTCTTTGGGAACTGGAACGCGGGGATCAAGTAGGAGGTGAAGAGGAGTAGGGAGCAGGGAGTAGGGAGTAGGGAGTAGGGAGTAGGGAATAGGGAATAGGGAATAGGGAATTTCGCTCACTCACCACTCACCACTCCCTACTCCCTACTCCCCCTCTTTTGCACTATATTTCCGTCCCCGCCACTCGCGTGGCTTGCGGAACGCAGATAAGAAGATTCGTAGCACAGCTAAGGGATCAGCCAAAGGGGAAAGCCAGAATAACCAGCCGCCTTTGGCGCTTTTGCGATCGTAAGAAGGTGCGATCGCAATTAGCATAGCAAAGCGAATTACCACCAAAAATAAATTTAGTCCCAGCAGAAGAAGTAGGGGAGTAGGTACAGACGCGATTAATCGCGTCTGTACGATTAATCGCGTCTGTAGCGAGTAGGAGAGTGGGGGAGAAATCAACAAAAAAGTGAGGACAATTAAAAGGGGTAGACCTTGAACAGATGTGAGTAGCCATAAATCTCCCCACAACTGCGAACGAGAAGTTGCATCTTTGAGGTCGAGACTGCGCCCCCACTCCTTCCACGTCTCCATCGCCCCTTCATACATCCGTACTTTCAGCACTTTTGCGCCATCTAAAAAGCCCACCTTATACCCTTGAGCAGCAATATTTCGTGCCAAAGTGACATCATCACAAAAAGAACCACTCGCACTGCTATAGCCACCCACAGCAGCTAAAACGGAGCGGCGACACAAAAAACACTGCCCATTTGCCATGACCCGTTCTGGCTGCTCTGTATTGATCCCAGCGGGGTCAAATCGGTAAAGCAGAGTCATCAACAAAGCCGGTTGTAGCCAGCACTCTCCCGGATATTTGAGAATAAACTGGGGTGAAAGGGAAACGAGGTCATACCCCTGTGCTTCGGCTGTCTTCACCAAACCAGCAACCAAACCAGGATGCGGTTGAATATCAGCATCCAGCCCTAGAAACCACTGACTACCCTCAGAGCTAAATAGAAAACCGTTATGCAACGCCCAAGGACGCCCCACCCAACCAGAGGGTAAGGGGTCATCTGTGATCACCCGAAAGCGCGGATCTTTCTGCTGTGTCGCTTTTACCAAGTCCGGTGTACCATCAACAGACTTGCTGTCTACAACAATAATTTCCCGAACTTCGTAGCTTTGCTGGCTTAAACCAGCTAACAAGGGGCTAATGCGAAGCGCCTCGTTCAGTGTGGGAACGACGACGCTAACCTTACCCAAAAGCTCCAGTGTCGGCTGTTGCGGTTCTATTGGAGGAAGCCGTCTTGGTCCCTTTAGCAAGCGCGAAAACAGAATCGCCGTCGCTGGTACTTGGATAATTAGCAATAAAAGGGTTGTCATTAGTCATTAGTCATTAGTCATTAGTCATTAGTCATTAGTCATTAGTCATTGGGCATGGGGCATTGGTTATTAATTCTTCTCCCCCTGCCTCCCCTGCCTCCCCTGCTCCCCCTGCTCCCCCTGCTCCCCCTGCTCCCTCATTCCCCCACTCCCCACTCCCCACTCCCCACTCCCCAATCTATAGACTTATTTCAAGGCAACTTTAACGCTTCTTGCCACCGAGACTTCCTTGTTTGCTGGTTCAACAGCAATTGGAGTGGGTGTGGTTGAACTGCTTAACCACAGCACCACAGCAGGAGTCACACCAAACAATAAGCCGAGCAACACTGGGATGGAGAATCCAGCAGCCAAGCTTAGTCCGGCGGCGAAGGCAAAGTTAGTTAAATAAACGACTAAGGGTAGATTAAGTTGCGATCGCTCTAATTTAATCGAAGCGTTTCTCCACAACAATCCTGCCACACTCATAAACAGGGCGCTAGTGCCAAACCAACCTGCATAGTTCTGGTAAGGTGTGCCAAAGAAAGCGCCTGGATGTTCCCAATACCAAAAAGGCAGAGAAGTTTGACTCATCGCTGGCTCAAGGGCAAAATCCCAGCATGTGAAGAGTAAAGCACCAACGGCTATAGCCGCAATATGGCGTCCCCAACTAGGTTTTTGTGCCACTTTCAAACCAGTTCTCGCAATTAAATAAGACGACAGCCCAACATAGAACCAAGATAAAGGAATTGTAAAAGGAACTAGCCCCGCAATCTTATAACCCAAGCCACTCAAGTAGCTATAATTACCAAATGGAAAACCTGTACTGGTTCCCAGTAGTTCACTACCCAAGGAGATAAACATAGCTGGCAGCATAAATGCTAGCCAAGTTCCCAATCCCAGCGTCCGGTAGGCATAAATAGAGACAGCTATTGTCCCTAAGATGATATCAACTACACCGCCACCTGCCATACTTAACTGGATGGCAGTTTCTCCAACCTGCGATAAGTTTAAAATTATTTCGGCATTAGGTACGACCAGTAGCATCCCTACCAGTCCAAAGGCTTTTGACACGATATGACCAATGAGGCATACGCGTTCAGCTATAACAAGTTGTCTCATGATAATTCCTTAACAAGATGTGACACGCGGCTACTCGGCTGCTAACAGTTTACAAATCTTTAACAACATATTTAACTACTTTGTGCCGCAATTCTCTACAAACTTGTTTGGCTTTTTTGGGAAGAGCATAACAGCCTATTGATTGAAGCTATAAGAAATATGATGATAGATTTACTAGTCTAAGCTATATAGTCAAAATCTACATAATTTCATCTGTAAAAACTTCTGGTTTCTTGTCCCACTGATACCAGTATGATGAAGAACTGCTTCCATGCAAGGATCTCTTTGAGACAGGACAACCACCATAGATTAAGCAAGCCCTACAGTAAGTGTGAAGAATGACACATTTATCCCCAAAAATCACGGCAGGGATTATTAGGTATTATAAAACTTTAAACAAAATCTATACTTCTACTACGCAGTTCGACTGCGCTCACCGTAAACTCAGTTTCCATTCAGATATAGCCGTTTATTGGCTATAATCTCTATTGAGAGCAGTAAGGAGCCACCATCTACTGATTAAGAAGACCTTAATCAATAAAAAACGTAATCCCGTCAAGGGATAGGGGATGTCTGGTAGTACATCCAAGGCGACTAACCCCAATATTTAAGGATGTCCATCCCGAATTTGGGGTAGCTTAAACCTAAATCTCAAACGTCTAACTATATTTGACTATGAAATTTGGAACTATACCGTAATCTAGAGGTTGTTGATAAACAGCTTCTAACTTAATGACTAACAGACGCCAATTTTTAAAAGGGGTGGCAGGGTTTTCTAGCTTATCTTTAGCTGGTTGTGGCTGGAGGCTAGCTGAAGTCCGTGCTAATTCTAATACTTCGGGTCAACGTGACCAACTTTATATCTTTACCTGGACGCAATATACTGACAACCAATTATTGAAAACCTTTAGCACCCAAACCGGCATGAAAGTGCTAGCGGATGTGTATGATTCCAATGATGTCATGCTGGCTAAATTGCAAGCTGGAGGCGGTGGCACTTACAGCATCATCTACCCATCCGATTATATGGTGCAGAAGATGGTAAAGAAAGGTTTATTAACAGAAATAGATCGCGATCGCTTAATCGGTTTAGAGAATTTATTCCCCCGATTTCAGAATCCTAGCTATGACCCCAATAACCGATATAGCATCCCTTTTAACTGGGGAACAACAGGTTTACTTTACAATTCTGAAAAAATCAAAGATGCACCACAAGACTGGGATTACCTTTGGCAAAACCAAGAGCAACTTAATCAGCAGATGACCTTGCTCAATGATGTTCGAGAAGTGATGGGTGCGACCTTACGGATGCTAGGTTACTCTTACAACTCAAAAAATGAACAAGAAATCAAACAAGCTTATGAAAAATTGAAAGTACTAAAATCTGCGATCGCACGTTTTGACACCGACGCTTGGCAAAATCAAATTCTGGCAGGAGATTTACTATTAGCAATGTGCTATTCAGCAGATGCGGTGAGAATCTCTCAAGAAAACCCTAAACTCAAATATGTAATTCCTCGCAGTGGTTCTTCATTATGGACAGACACTATTGTAATTCCTAAAACAGCCCCCAATTTAGCTGGAGCCTATGCTTGGATTAACATGATTTTACAACCAGAATTAGCAGCCCAAATCAGTCAACGCCTGAATATTTCTACGCCTAATAGTGCTGGATTTGAGCAATTGCCAAAAACAATCCAAAACAATACTAATTTATTTCCTTCAGAGTCACTTTTAGCAAATTGTGAACGTGTTACTCCTGTAGGAGAATTTGAAGAGGTTTACGACCGCTATTGGACTCAGTTAACTAGCGGGTAAAATAGTTATGAATTTGGGAGTGGGGAGTGGGGAGTGGGGAGTTAAGAGTTATAAGTGATGAGTGATGAGTTAGGAGTTATAAGTGGTGAATTTTCAAGAAAGTGATATTTCTAAAATAGAAGAATTACAACGCCCACGAGCGAATTGGCTCCAACCTTTGGTATTACTTGCACCATCTGGCATTTGGTTATTACTTTTATTGGTGCTGCCAACTTTAATAATTTTCCAGTTAAGTTTAGTTGCAGACATCCGCCCAGGAGATTTAGTCAATCCCAACGGATTCAAAAACTACATTAGAATATTTGACCCCCTTTATGTGCAAGTAATTGTGCGATCGCTATTTTTTGCGTTTGGCACTACAATAATTTGTTTAATTTTGGGCTTCCCCGTCGCCTATTGGATTGCTCAGATAGCGCCCCAACGTTGGAGGAATTTGCTGCTATTAGCCTTTGTCTTACCTTTGTGGACTTCCTCGTTAAT
>NZ_JAIVFR010000690.1 GCF_020829685.1 Nostoc sp. CHAB 5715
GGCCGGATCGAAGTTCGAGTATGGTTACATTCTCTGCTACCCATGCTGGAACTTCGATCCGGGCAATTTCAGTACCAACGTGGACATAGCAAAAGTAAATGGCTTGATCTCCGTAGAGTTCCAGAATGGGGGAATTACTGCGCCACAGGGTACTGCGTTGGCCTGGTTTGAGTCGGGTTGCCCAAACAGAAGTATCTCGCAACTGTTCAAAAATTTTACAAGCTACTTTTTCTAGCTGATTTGGGCAATAAGTTTTACAGTCTGGCACTGGATGAGGACAAGCTAATAACCGTAAAAAGTTCATTGTTTCGATGCTGCGAGAGGCACTAAGATAGCCCATCAACGGAATTTGAGCATCACGCATTTGCTGCCAAGCTTCCAGGATGGGGGGTAAAATGCGCTCGCGGGCATCCATCGGTAATTGTTCTAAAAACCAGTAAATTAAGGAACCATCTACCATGGCCAATGCTGGTGCTTCCCCTTTCGCTGCACATGCAAGTTCTGCTAATACCGTTGTTTCTGAAGCAGTGCGACGAAAACTCATCCATTCCTCGGTTCTAATTCCCCATTGCCGAGACATGTATAAATCTTCCGGGCGATAAAATACTTCTGGCAAACTATCTAGTAATGGATGGCGATTTTGCCCGTAGTGTAAGACTACTCTGCCGATATTTAGAAGATAACAGTAAGCAATTTCGTGATGGTTGGGGGCAATTTGGGAACCATCGGTAGCGATGACAGTATGTACCTTGGGGGGAACTGGGATATCAATGCAGGTTTCTAACGGCTCAATTGGGGTAGCATTAGCAAAGAGAATGCGATCGCGCCATTTTTCCTGGCGATCAATTAAATCTTGTTGAGACTCGTAAGCATTTTTAAGATGTTGTTGCGCCAATTCTAAACGCTGGCGACTGGCAACAGCTTCTAAGGTAAGATGCTGACTTAAACCCTGCATTTGTCGCGCCAGTTTTGTAAGGTCAAGCATAAAAGTAAGTGCTAAGTAAGGAGTGAATAGTTATGAGTTATTATTTCACCTAAATCGAAAAACGTAAGCTTCTGGTTTCTAATCTTTGATATATCCCAATACGCTTGGTTAAGGAGAATCGGGGAGACAAAGCGCAGCTTTGGCTCTTTGGGGTGATTCGGGTTTAATAAGTAATCAAGCGGACATGATATAAGTAAACGATTTTAGTCCACTTGAGTGGACTTGAGCTATCAGCCAGGAACTTAAGTTCCTGGCGGGATACCGATAAACGCAACAATTTGACTGTTACAAAAATCTGGACAATGACAAACCCTCTTAGGGTAAAGGTATCAAGAGATTATTGCAACGTATTTCATATATTTTAGGACTTACGCAAAAATCGCCCAAAAGCTTAATTTATCGAACCGCCAAGACGCCAAGAACGCCAAGAATTCGTAGAGCGTGCGTAAGTCCTATATTTAAAGCCAAGCAGAGAAATCTTTGGAAAAGTGAGACAGTGATAACAGATGAATTCGCGGATCATTTTGGGCAGCTTCACGTTCTGCTTGGGTATTATAACCCCAGTCTGCGAGGAAGAGTTTCACATCTTCAAGGTCTGTTTGCTGTTGGACTAACTGCAAAGTCTTGAGTCTATCTTCTACAAACCAGAGATTAACTGCCTCGTTTTCTAGTTTTTGCTTTAAATCTCGCAAAATTTCATATTTAGGACGCTTGACTTCTTTGCCAATAATTGCTTCTGCTGGTAAATTCACTCCTTCTTGTTGCAACAATTGCTGGACAAAACGCCCTTCTTTAGTTGTCACAATATATAGCTTAACTCCACTATCAACAGTTAATTTGATTTTTTCTACTACACCTGGATAAAATCTATGCAGACTTAGCCAACCGTCCAAATCTGTGGTAATCCATTCATCTCGTTGCTGATCTAGTTTCGCGCCAATTTCTCTTGCTTGCAGCTTGTCGTCTAACAAAAGTTTTGGGGCGATGCTTGCCCATTCATGAAGAATTTTATCATCAAGAATTCCATCTACCAAGGCTTTGATTAAAACAGGCATTTCCCAACCTGTTTCAATTACAGGTCGTAGGCGATAGAATCTTAAAGCTAAATCATCTGGTGGTGTGTCGTTAGCAAAAGACCAAATTTCACAGTAGGTACGCCATGCTACCTCAAAATATTCAATTAGTCCGTCGCATATGACTCCATCAAAGTCTAGGGCTAAAATTGTGGGACTACTTGCTGTCATTGTTTTGAGGATGAAACTGCTGTTGCCAGCTTAACTGAACTAGCAATGATTTGTTGTATCACAACTGTAGGCAAAAAAATAGTCTGGATGATTGCAGGCGATCGCTTTAGCACTCCCTTAGGAGTAACTCTTCATCGCATTCATGATTCCAAACCGCTACAGTGGGGCACACCGTATTTCAAGTCTTTGGAGAGATTCCCCTCTACAAGAATAGTTGAAACACTATCCTTGCAAGGGAACTCAATGAAAGAGAAAACCTAATCAGTGATGATTAGACATGGGACTGATAAAGAATGTAGAGACGTAGCATTGATATGTCTCTACAAGGGTTCTGGGTAACGCATATTTAATTTCTGGAGATGTCTATTAGAATCCCTGCACCTTTAGGTGCAGGGAGAACCTCAACAGACTAATGCTAGTTTTTGAACGCAACCCCTTACAGGGATAGGGTGTAGAAGCCCAGCAAAGAATTTAGTTACTCGATATTAAATCTTCTTTGTCTAGTTATTCCTCTACACCTGCTCCGTTGGCGCAGCCTAACAAGAGAAGAGACTTGGTTATCAAAAGACACAACTAAATAGTGATAAAAGTCGAAGGTTGAGCCAAAAGTGTACTTGCAGTGACATTATCCAACTTCGCCAACACTTGATTGTCAGAACGATCCATAATGAAAGCAATACTTCCTTGTTGCTGTATCAACAATTGATCGAACTTGAGACCACCTGATAACGCAAGCTTGTCCTTACCCACTTCAAAGTCAGTAATGGAGTCCGTGCCATCACCTAAAGCCAATACAAAGGTGTCAGCGTTGTAACCCCCTGTAAGTACATCTTTGCCATCGCCTCCATAAAGCCAGTCATTGCCTGCACCCCCTAATAGTTGGTCATCGCCGATACCACCAAATAGCGTATCGTTACCGTTATCACCCAAAAGCCTGTCATTGCCGCTATCGCCATAGAACAGGTCATTACCATCATTTCCCCAAAGAGTATCGTTTCCGTCGCCTCCCGAAAGTTGGTCATTTCCTAAATTACCTACGATGCTGTCTGCGCCCCCAAACCCATAAATCTTGTTGGCTGGGGCATTGCCTTTTAAGTACTCAGAGCTATCAGTGCCATTGAGAAGATAAATTTCGTTAGCAAGAGGGGGTTTAACTGTACCACTGATGGCAAAGTTAAAGGGGCTTTCGTCACTATCGTTGTTGGTCAAACTGAAGCTGCCAGAATATGTTCCAGGTGTAGGTGTATTCGTATTGAGTGCCACCGTTATACTTCTTGAATCCTTGGCAGCGACGGTATATGGAAAAGCTCCTACCAAACTAAAGCCGTCGGGGAGTTTGAAATTACTCAGGTTGAGCGTAGCTGTACCGATGTTCTTGATGGTAAAAGTTTTGGTTGCAGTACTGCCGAAAGTGACGTTGCCAAAGTTAATGGGGGTAGTGCTGCCATCTGCAATGTTAACTGTGCCATTGAGAACTTGAATTTCGGGGGCAGGAGCGGGCTGAACTTTACCCCTAATGGCAAAATCAAAGGGGCTTTCGTCAGGATCGTTATTGCTCAAACTAAAACTGCCAGCATAGGTTCCAGGTGTTTTTGTATTGAGTGCCACTGTTATACTCGCCCAATTATTGACAGCCAAGCTAGCTGGAAAAGTTCCTACCAAACTAAAGCCTTTGGGGAGTTCGAGATTACTCAGGTTGAGTGGAGCTTTACCCGTGTTTTTAATGGTGAAAGTTTTGGTAACGGTGCTACCGAAAGCGGCTTCGCCAAAGTCAATAGCAGTAGTGCTGCCATCTACAATGTCAACTTTGTTATTGACAACTTCAATTTCGGGAGCATTAACTTTACCACTAATAACAAAGTTAAAGGGGCTTTCGTCAGGATCGTTATTGCTCAAACTAAAACTGCCAGCATAGGTTCCAGGTGTTTTTGTATTGAGTGCCACTGTTATACTCGCCCAATTATTGACAGCCAAGCTAGCTGG
>NZ_JAIVFR010000691.1 GCF_020829685.1 Nostoc sp. CHAB 5715
CCTCGAACTAAAGTTCTTTGGCTTTTAGCTAAAGTCTACTGAAGTAGACTAAAGATTTTTTGCTATATTTAGTCATCAAGAGATGACTTCCGCTATTAGCAAGGAACTGAAGTTCCTTGCGGGACATAGCTTTTACGTTAAGTTGACACGTATGCAACATGTTGTGCCCCTACGATTATCTGTACCTCACGCCTGTTGCAATCTGCTGTAAGTTATCAAGTTGTGGAGAGCTTTTTAGTTACATTCTCTAACAAACTTAGACGGCTAACTATTAATAACTAACAGCTAATCATCATAAAAAAATTAGCAATTAGACATTAACAATTAGCCGTCAACCCCCTTGGGGAGTATTTAAAATTCAAAACTTAATTTTGAATTGTAGTGTAAACGCCTGTCAGAAAGATTTCCGCAGGATAGTAACTCTCAAACACGCTCATCAAATTTAGTGTATGCACTACCAGATTTTATCCAGTATTGTTTCAAAGTATGATGAGGCGTATGCAAACTAGCTTTTGCCTGATATAAAATTACTTGGCGATGATCACCCATCCAAATTTTATTAATCGGTTCAACGGATATTACTGTTCCTCCTAAAGAAGCGACACATTGAGAGAATCTTTCAATGGTCGTATATTCTACTGTCTCGAAAATAAAAAAGTTGCCCGAACAAATCAAGTGGCGACTGCGAATCCAGCAGCGCATCTTTTTTTCAGCTTGTAGAGGTAACATTTTAGATTTAACAGATTCAAGCTGAATCGACATAAAGCGCTCACCGCACATAAATCATCAGCAAAACTTTCTCGTTTTTCAAACTGCAAAGGGCCAGAGGTTGGCCCCCATATTTGCTTGTGGGTTTCAATATCCATACCTTTATCTAGATTTATCCAAACAGATTTCTACTACCACCGTCGATAAGTCGGCGGATTGAGACTCAATGTCAGTGTTAGAAAGCACTTGTTCAAGGTGAGCGAATGCTAGATAATGATCGCTATGGTCCGATCGCGATCGTCCAATTGAAAGTTCAAAGGATTCAGTAATTTCCATTAGAAAAGTGGTTTGAAAAAGTAGCTTACAATCCAAAAGGTATCTTGGCTAAAAAGTTATTCTCCCAGCCTAGATACTAGCTTTATTAATCATAACCGCATTCAGAAGTGCTAAGTGCTGTTAGCGGATAGCTATAATTGGGGCAGTGCTGAGTTAAAAGTACTGAGTTATTATTCTCCTCGTTGTTCCCAGCCGCTTTTTCATCTATACTTAGGCAAATCTAAGCAACTTCAGTGATACTGATGATTTTGTCGTCCGTCCTATAAATGTTTTGGCGTTGCTCAAACGGTTACGCAGATTAGCTTTTTGCACTGCTCCGATGCCGAAGCCATAGTTACAGCTATTTTCAGGTAAATAGACCACGCGGTAGGGGTAAAGCGCATTGCTCATACGTGTCAACTTAACGTAAAAGCCATGTCCCGCAAGGAACTGAAGTTCCTTGCTAATAGTAAAAGTCATCTGAAGATGACTAAATAATCCGAAAAATCTTTAGTCTACTGAAGTAGACTTTAGCTATAAGCCCTGAAATTCATTTCTGGGCGGGCGTCGAAGCCAACAGATAAGCGATTTTTAGCTTAAGTTGACACCAATGAGCATTGCTAAACCCCTACGATAGATGTGGTTCAAATACATGAAAACTGCTGTAAGCCTAAAACTCTTTGTCAAAGTCAATTTTTTTAACGTAGACGCTGCATCGGCTTGCCGCAGGCTACCGCCAAGGACGCAAAGGACGCAAAGAGAAGAATCATATCATGTCCGCCTGATTAGTTATGATTCGGTGTATCTGTGCAAGAACTTGAAAACTCTTTCTCTCCCTGCTCCCAGCAAGAACTGCCCCCTGCCCCCTTGCAGTCCTAATGATAAGTCTTTAGCCGGACATGATAGACTACCAAGGGGACTATCTATGCTCTGCTCTTGCGCCATTTAAAATGGAAAGTAAAAGCCCCACTCAGTTTTGAGCAGGGCTATATGAAGTTTTATTGCGAAAATTAAAAATCTTTATCTTAGAAAAAGTTCATTATTGTAATTATGCTAACGCTGGTTAACATCATTAAAGCGCCCATGATCATAGATTCGCCTAAACGATTGGGGGATTTTGAAGTGTTCATTTAAGTAAAATCCTTTTTATTAATTGTTCCTTAACCATATCAAAATCAGTATAAATATCTATAAAAGCATTGTAAAACTTAAATTACCGTAAACTTTCTTAGTAAATACTGTTGTTCTTACTTATGTATTTGTTTTGACTGAATCCTAAAAATAGGACAACGCCCCATTCCCCATGCCGATAATGTAGTAATTTCCGAACAAAATAATTACCTCATTTCCGAGCGGAATACGCGCCTTGGTGAGGTAAAATAAATCTTAGTCAAGGTAAAAATATTTGAACAGAAGATTATGATGACAGTTTCCACGGCATCTAGAAACCAAGCGATCGCTTTTGATTTAGAAAAATTAAATCAGCAATTTGAAACGGCCACTCCCAAAGAAATACTGGCATGGTCTATAGAGAACATCCCAACGGGACTGGTGCAAACAAGCGCCTTTAACGTAGATGATATGATAATTACCCATATTCTTTACGGTGAACTGAAGCATCCAGTTCCTGTGATCTTTCTCGACACCTTGCACCACTTCCCTGAAAGCCTAGAATTAGTAGCCAAAGCCAAACAAATCTACAACCTGGATTTGCAAACTTTCAAAACTCCAGACGTAGACACCCGCGAAGCCTTTGAAGCCAAATATGGCGACAAACTCTGGGACAAAGATATTGCCCAATTCCACCACATTACAAAAATTGAACCACTGCTACGCGGTCTAGACGAACTCAACAGCGTCGCTTGGATCACCGGACGCCGCCGTGACCAAGCAGTAACCCGTGCGAATATGCCCATATTTGAATTAGACGGTAAAGGTCGGCTGAAAGTAAATCCTATAGCTACCTGGACACGCAAAGACAGTTGGGTTTACGTAGCTGAACACGGAGTCATCTACAACCCTCTACACGACAAAGGTTATCCCAGCATAGGCGACGAACCTATCACCACCAAAGTAGGCGAAGGCGAAGACGAACGCGCCGGACGTTGGCGGGGAAGTGATAAAACAGAATGTGGAATTCATATTTAGTCATTGGTCAGTAGAGACGCGATTAATCGCGTCTGTACAATGGTCATTAGTCATTAGTATTAAACAAAGGACAAATGACTAAGGACAAAGGACAAATATGATTAAAATCCTCCATCTCTCCGACATCCACATGGGAAGCGGCTTCTCCCACGGACGAATTAATCCCACGACTGGGTTAAATACACGATTGGAGGATTTTGTCAATACCTTGTCTATATGTATTGACCGAGCGCTGACAGATGCTGTTGATATGGTGATATTTGGTGGTGATGCTTTCCCGGATGCTACACCACCGCCTTATGTACAGCAAGCTTTTGCCAGCCAATTTCGCCGTCTCATGGATGCCAATATTCCAACAGTGTTGTTGGTAGGCAACCACGACCAACACTCCCAAGGACAGGGAGGCGCGAGTTTAAATATTTACCGCACTTTGGGAGTGCCAGGATTTGTTGTCGGTGATACATTAACTACTCACTGCATCGAAACCCGCAATGGTAAAGTGCAAGTAATTACCCTCCCTTGGCTCACCCGTTCCACCCTGATGACTCGCCAAGAGACTGAAGGTTCATCTTTGGCACAAGTCAACCAACTGTTAACGGAACGCCTGCGAGTTGTTCTAGAAGGGGAAATTCGCCATCTTGACCCCGATGTGCCAACTATCCTTTTGGCTCACTTGATGTCTGACAATGCTACCTTGGGCGCAGAACGCTTTTTGGCAGTGGGTAAAGGCTTTACTCTACCCTTATCTTTGCTGACGCGACCTTGTTTTGATTATGTAGCTTTGGGACACGTCCACCGCCACCAAAATCTGAATAAATCCAACAACCCGCCGGTGATTTATCCAGGGAGCATTGAGCGGGTAGATTTTAGTGAAGAAAAAGAAGACAAAGGCTATGTGATGATAGAACTAGAGCGGGGGAAGGTTGAATGGGAATTTTGTCCCTTAACAGTTCGGACTTTCCGCACCATTGAAGTGGATGTCTCGAAAGCAGATGATCCGCAAGGGGTGTTAATGAAAGCGATCGCTAAGTATGA